>DUTL01000265.1 GCA_012842105.1 Candidatus Fermentithermobacillaceae bacterium
GGCGGGGGAATGGAAATGCCGGAATTTCATCTAGTATCAGAATTTACACCCAAAGGCGACCAACCTGCGGCTATCGATGCTCTGGTTTCAGGGGTGGAAAAAGGGTACAAGCACCAGATCTTGCTTGGGGTAACCGGTTCAGGCAAGACTTTTACCATCGCCAATGCAGTAGCCAGGCTAGACCGGCCCACCTTGGTTATTTCCCATAACAAAATTTTGGCTGCCCAGCTCGCTTCTGAGTTCAGGCATTTTTTCCCGAGCAATTCCGTGGAATATTTCGTTAGCTACTACGATTACTACCAGCCTGAAGCATACCTGGCTCACACTGATACCTATATTGAGAAAGATGCTTTGGTCAATGAAGAGATTGACAAGCTCAGGCATTCTGCAACCTGCGCTCTTTTCGAACGACGGGACGTTTTGGTTGTTGCCAGCGTCTCGTGTATCTACGGCCTGGGCTCTCCTGAAGATTATAAGGACCTGGTCTTGTCTTTGCGTACGGGAATAGTTAGAGATCGTGACAGAATACTCCGGCGTCTTGTGGACATTCAATATACTCGAAATGACATTGATTTTCAGCGGGGCACTTTCCGGGCAAGGGGCGATACTATCGAGATCTACCCCGCAGGGTCTTCGGACAAGGCCATAAGAGTTGAGCTGTTTGGCGATGAAATAGACAGGATTCTTGAGTTTGACGTACTCACAGGCCAGGCCCTTTCAGAAATGAACCATGTGATGATTTATCCGGCAAAGCATTACGTGGTAAAAGATGAAAATATGCAACACGCGATCGTGTCAATCGAAGAAGAATTGAACCTTAGGCTGAAGCAACTTCGGGATAACGGCAAGATTCTTGAAGCATACCGCCTTGAGCAGCGAACCAGGTTTGACCTGGAAATGCTTGAGGAAATGGGGTACTGCCCGGGAATTGAAAACTACTCGCGGCATCTTACAGGACGGGCACAGGGCCAACCTCCGTATACACTTCTGGATTTTTTCCCGGAAGATTTTTTGGTTGTAATAGACGAGTCTCATGTAACCATTCCTCAGATTCGTGCAATGTATGCCGGTGATCGTTCCAGAAAGGAATCATTGGTAAACTATGGTTTCAGATTGCCGTCGGCTTTTGACAACAGGCCTCTTACTTTCGACGAATTTATGGACAGGGTCGGCCAGGTGGTTTATGTGTCTGCTACGCCAGGGTCGTTTGAACTTGAAAGGGCATCTCAAGTTGCAGAACAAGTGGTCAGGCCCACAGGGCTGGTTGATCCCAGGGTTGAAGTAAGGCCGGTCAAAGGCCAGATAGATGATCTGGTTTCCGAAATACGGAATGTAACATCCAGAAACGAACGGATTCTGGTTACTACCTTGACGAAACGAATGGCAGAAGACCTATCAGAGTATTTGCGCGATATTGGGATTAAGGTAAGGTACATGCACTCTGATGTTGAGACCCTGGAAAGAATGGAAATTATCAGAGACCTAAGGTTGGGAGTGTTTGATGTGCTTGTAGGCATAAACCTCCTTCGTGAAGGGCTCGATCTTCCCGAGGTCTCTTTGGTTTGCATACTTGATGCCGACAAAGAGGGGTTTCTCAGATCAGAGACGTCGCTCATACAGACCACCGGCCGTGCTGCAAGAAACGTTAACGGTAAGGTCATAATGTATGCAGATGTGATAACCGGTTCAATGGAGAGAGCTATCAAGGAAACTGAAAGGCGCAGGGCCAAACAAGCGCTCTACAACAAGAAGCACGGGATTACCCCCAGGACAATCCAAAAACAGATTCACGATGTCATTCAGCACCAGAGGCCTTTGGCCCCTGAGTCGTTGCTTAAGGATGAAGATCTTAAGCAAATTCCCAGGAAATCCATACCGGAACTTATTGACAAGTTAATGAAGGAAATGAAAGAAGCTTCATCCAACCTTGAATTTGAAAGGGCGGCAATACTAAGAGATATGATATTTGAACTGGAGCAGGAAACTAAGAAGCCATCAGGGCTAAGGGGAAACAAAAATGTCTCACGATAAGCTGATTATTAAGGGTGCGCGCCAGCATAACCTGAAAAACATAAGCCTGGAGATTCCCAGAAATACTTTGACGGTAATAACAGGGTTGTCGGGCTCCGGGAAGAGTTCCCTGGCTTTTGACACAATATATGCTGAAGGGCAAAGGCGGTATGTAGAATCCCTGTCTGCATACGCTAGGCAATTTCTCGGGCTCATGGACAAACCCGATGTTGACCATATTGAAGGGTTGTCGCCGGCTATTTCGATAGACCAGAAATCAGGAACCCGGAACCCACGCTCAACTGTGGCTACAGTCACAGAGATATATGATTACCTTCGGCTTTTGTACGCCCGGATAGGCCACCCCCATTGCCCTAAATGCGGCAAACCCATTTCCCAGCAAACAGTGGATCAAATCGCAGATCAGGTCTTGTCGTTTCCCGGGGGAACCAGGTTCTCTGTATTGGCTCCTTTGGTAAGGGGGAGAAAAGGGGAACATGAGAAGGTATTTGCCGATATCCAAAAGGCAGGCTTTGTAAGGGCCAGGGTGGATGGTGCTACTGCAGAGGTTTCAGAGTTCGCGGGAAAACGGTTGGCCAAACACAAAAAGCATACAATAGAGGCTGTAGTCGACAGGCTGATAATCAGGGATGGTATCAGGCCGCGCCTTATTGATTCTCTTGAGGTTGCCCTTTCTGTGTCCGGAAACCTGGTGGTTATGGAAATTGCAGACGGTGAAAACAAGCAGGACGTTACTTTCAGCCAATCCCTGGCATGCCCCGATTGCGGCATATCAATCGACGAACTTGAGCCCAGGTTGTTTTCGTTTAACAGCCCATTTGGAGCGTGCCCCTCGTGTAACGGCTTGGGTGTAAATATGGAAATTGACCCTGAGATGATTATACCGGACAAGAGAAAGTCGATTTCTGATGGCGGAATTGCGCCATGGAACGGTACTCCTGACGGGTATTATCCACAGTTGCTGGAAGCCGTGGCCGGGCATTTTGGGTTTTCTACAGATACGCCTATTCAGGATCTGGCACCCGAGCATGTAGAGATCATATTGTACGGGGCTCCCAAGCAAAAAATCCGGTTCCAATATGAAAACAAGTACGGCCGGCGTTCTGACCGTATGGTTACTTATTCAGGAGTGGTGCCTAACCTTGAGAGGCGGTATAAGCAGACGTCAAGCAATTATATACGCCAGTGGATAGAAGGGTTCATGGCTTCCGTGCCCTGCCCTGTTTGCCAGGGGCAGCGGCTTAAGCCGGAAGCTCTGGCTGTTACAATAGGCGGGCTCAGCATAGCTCAGCTTACACGCATGCCGTGTGAGGAAGCCCTTGAATTCATCGATGAGCTCAAACTCACCCACCGGGAAAACCTTATCGCCGGCCAGGTAATCAAGGAACTGCGCGCAAGGCTTGTGTTTCTTATTGACGTAGGATTGGGGTACCTAACGCTAAACAGGCAAGCAGGCAGCCTTTCCGGGGGAGAAGCTCAGAGGATACGCCTTGCAACCCAGATTGGCTCCGGGCTGGTAGGTGTGTTGTATGTGTTAGATGAGCCCAGCATAGGGCTTCACTCAAGAGATAACGGAAGGCTTCTGAACACTTTGAAGCGCTTGCGTGATACCGGCAATACGGTCATCGTTGTGGAGCATGACGAAGAGACCATCAAGTCTGCCGATTACGTAGTGGACATTGGCCCCGGCGCAGGGGAAAACGGCGGCCATGTTGTGGTTGCAGGTTCCGTTGCAGATGTGCTTGATTGCCCGGGTTCGCTTACAGGGAAGTATCTTTCAGGAAAAAAGAAGATTCCTGTTCCTAAAAGGCGCCGTACTTCCGACCGGTTCATAACGGTTTTAGGCGCCAGGGAACATAATTTGAAAAACATAGATGTAAAAATTCCTCTTGGCGTATTTACTTGTGTTACGGGAGTGTCAGGTTCAGGAAAGAGTACGCTGGTAGATGATATCCTGCATAAGAAATTGGCCTCTGTCTTGCATGGCGCGCGAGCACGGGCAGGGGATCATGACGGAATTGACGGGCTTGAGCATCTTGAAAAAGTGATAAACATCGATCAGTCGCCTATTGGCCGTACCCCCAGGTCAAACCCTGCAACATATACAGGTGTATTTACTGACATACGGCAGCTCTATTCGTTGACCCCTGAAGCCAAGGTAAGGGGCTACAAGCCCGGCAGGTTCAGTTTTAACGTGAAAGGCGGCAGGTGTGAGGCGTGTAAGGGCGATGGCATTATTCGCATTGAGATGCAGTTCCTTCCTGATGTATATGTTCCATGTGAGGTATGTCACGGGAAGAGGTACAATAGCCAGACCCTTGAGGTGAAATACCGTGGCAAAACAATAGCGGACGTTCTTGACATGACAGTTGAAGAGGCGCTTGAGTTCTTCAAGAATGTTCCTGCCGTTCAACGTAAACTCACGACGTTGTTTGACGTAGGTCTGGGGTATATAAAGCTTGGGCAGCCTGCAACCACCCTGTCCGGCGGTGAAGCCCAGCGGGTAAAATTGTCCACCGAACTCTCAAGGAGAGGTAATGAGAAAACCTTGTATATCCTCGATGAACCTACTACAGGGTTGCACTTTGAAGACGTGCGCAAACTTCTGAACATACTGCAGCGGTTGGTAGATGCAGGCAGTACGGTGGTTGTAATCGAGCATAACCTGGATGTGGTCAAATCCGCCGATTACATAATCGACCTGGGGCCTGAAGGCGGCGAAAAGGGCGGGTTCATAGTCACAGAGGGTACTCCCGAGGAAGTGGAAAGGTGCCCCCATTCTTACACAGGGCAATCCCTTACGCAGGTACTGAACACACGGGGAAGTTCAAAGCGCATTCCGGACAAGGCAGGCCTTTTGCACCTGGATGAGGCCGGAACCGGAGGCGTTTCCGCGAAAAATGAAGCAGAAGTGCTGCCGCCGGTTCAACCGGCGGCCGGCAACAATGGGGTAACGGAGGCAAGCGGAAATGAAAGGTAATTCCCTGAACCGGATGTGGGCAGGGATTACAGGAAACCGGTATGAACTTGGCAACCAGGTAAGTGAATTGCCTGATTCTCCCGGTGTATATGTGTACCGGGGAGAAGGCGGAGAGGTTCTGTATGTGGGAAAAGCCAGGAACCTCCGAAACCGGGTGCGATCATATTTTGGTTCAAACCTGTCTTTGAAAACCGAAGCTCTCATGTCCAGGGTGGAAGGCTTAGAGATTATAGTGGTGGACTCAGAAGCAGAAGCTCTGATTTTAGAATCTAACCTCATAAAAAAGCATAAGCCGCGCTATAACATACTTCTTAGAGACGATAAACACTACCCCTATTTGAGGGTAAACCTAAACGATGAATGGCCCACTGTGTCGGTGGTCAGGAGGATGAGCAAAGACGGAGCCAGGTATTTCGGCCCGTTTACCAGGTCAGGTTCCGTGCGCGAGACGCTCTCCTTTTTGCGCAGGATCTTCCCATACCGAACTTGTTCAGACCGGAGTTTCGCACAGGTATCCAGGCCCTGCCTGAATTATCATATAGGGCGGTGTTTAGGCCCATGCACAGGCGAAATAGACAGAGGGGCATACATGGAGACAGTACATGAAGTTGTCAGATTCCTTGAAGGCCGGCACAAAGACGTCAGGGACAGCCTCGAAAGGCGTATGCTGGATCTGGCCCGGAATCTGGACTTTGAAAATGCCGCAAAAGTACGGGATCGGATCAGTGCCCTTGATGATGTAACGCAGCGCCAGAAAATCGTGCTTAACGACATGAAAGACAGAGATGTCCTGGGGTTGGCACGTTCGGGGAAATATGCTTTTGTGGCGCTTCTTCCGGTAAGGAAGGGCAAACTTCTAGGCCGGGAAGGTTTTGTGCTTACAGGAACTGAGTTAGATGAAAGCGAGGAAATTATCAGGGCTTTCATAACCCAGTACTACCCCAATGCGTCGTTTGTGCCGAAGGAAATAGCCATACCCGTTTTGCTGCCTGATGAAGAAGAGATTAATGAATATATCGGAACCAGGGTACGTACTCCCCGGCGCGGCATACTGAAGGAGCTTGTCGCCATGGCTTCGGACAATGCCCGGGCTATGATGGTTGCAGGTATGCCCAGGTATGAAAGAGAAGCTCAGGAGCACCTCAAAGCCATGGAAGATCTGGCGAAGGCCCTTCACCTCCGGTGCTTGCCCAGAAGAATAGAGTGCTATGACATATCCAACATATCAGGGAAGGAAGCTGTAGCCTCAATGGTGGTCCTTGACGGTGGAAAACCGGAGAAGCCCTCTTATCGCCGCTTTAGGATGAAGACAGGTGACAAGCCCAATGATGTTGCCATGATGCAAGAGGTTTTATGGAGGCGGTTCAAGAGAGGTTTGAACGAACGGGCTGAGATTGGAGCCCAGGGTAATACGCTTCTGAGGAAGAGCAAGTTTGCGGTATTTCCCGACCTTGTTGTAGTTGATGGAGGTAAAGGCCAGGTAAACGCAGCGAAGCAGGTGTTCGGTGAGCTTGAACTCGATATTCCCCTTGTGGGCCTGGCTGAAAGGAATGAAGAGTTGTTTCTTCCCGGCAAGAGAGATCCTGTAGTATTGCCACGTGACTCCGGTGCGCTGTTTTTGGTTGTACGCCTTCGAGATGAAGCCCACCGTTTCGCCCTCTCATATCACCGCACCCTCAGAAAGAAAAAAGCCCTGGATACCGTGCTGTCAGACATTCCCGGTCTAGGGCCGGTAAAAATCAAGCAGCTACTCAGAACTTTTGGCAGTGTGGATTCAATAAGACAAGCGTCACTTGAAGAACTTCAAAAAGCCAAGGGCATAGGCCCCCAAATTGCCCGTTCCATCTATGACTACTTTAACAAACCTCATTGACACCCAATAAACTTAAAAGAGTGGTTTAAGATTATTAATACAGCTATTGACATTGTCGAAGTTCCTTCGTATTATTTATGACAGAAGGTGGGGATCAAAGGTGGGAAGAGAAGTAATTGGGCGTTGCCCGGTATGCGCTGAAGCTTTAGAAGTGACTCAATTATCGTGTCCCGTGTGCAACACCAGGATATCAGGTAATTTCGAAATGTGCAGGTTTTGCGGGCTCACTGCTGAACAAAAACATTTCGCAGAGGTTTTCATCAAGAACCGCGGCAATATCAGGGAAGTCGAGAAGGAACTGGGAATTTCCTACCCAACTGTTCGGGGGCGTCTCGAAGCATTGATAAGAGCTCTTGGGTACTCAGTAGATTCAGATGCAAAGGAGGTTAGCGACGAACAGTACAGCAAGGAGCGCAAGCAAATTCTGGATAAGCTTTCCCAGGGCGATATTGGCGCTTCAGAGGCTGTCCGCTTGCTCAGGAGCCTTGGTTCCAGATAGGCATGTTGAGCAGTAGAGTCTTCATTGGGAACGCGGGGCCGCGCCTTCTGAGAGGCAGGGCATGGTTCGTATCAGGGTTGTTTCCGGGAGTAGGCCAACAGGTGTAGTGGCTAAGGGGGAAGTTACGTTGGGCAAAGAAGAAAAGATGCTGATTTTGCAGATGGTGTCAGACGGGCAGATTACACCCGAACAGGGCGTAGAACTACTGAAGGCATTGGAACCGGCTAAGGGCCATGCGCCCTCCGGGCGTGTGGAGATTGGGGATGCTCTGAGGCAAAGGGTTGATGAGATAGCCAGGAGAGCAGAAGAAACTGCCGAACGCGCAGGAAAACGGGCTGAGGAAATAGGCGAGGATATAGGTGAATCAGTTTCAAAGCGTGCCGGTGAAATAGCAAAAGATGCAGAAGTAGTTGGGAGTATAGCAGAAAACATTGGAAAAGCCATATCACAAATGTTCGCAGGTGGCTTTTCAGGCGGCTCAAGATTCGAGTTCAAAGAAGAGATTAAAGGTGAGTTCCCGGAAGACGGCGAACTCGAGGTCAGCCTCCGTACCTCCAACGGCAGGATTATGGTTGAATCCTGGGATGAGCCCGGTTACCTGCTTACGGTTACAAAGCAGGTTCGTGCCCAGGATGAAGATGAGGCCAAACAGGCTCTTGAGAACTGCTATGACTTCAGGCAAGATGGATTGTCTCTTGAGGCGAGAACCGGCAACGGGTTGATGTCAGGGCTCAGAAACACATCTGTAGCTTTCTTCCTGAAAATACCTGCGCCCAGAAAAGTTTCATTAAGCCTGGGTTCGGCCAATGGACGGATAACCTCTGACGGGGTATTTGGAAGCAAGTGCGACATGAATACGGCTAATGGGCGAATCCAGGTACTCCGCTGTGATTTTGATGAAACCAGACTGCGTACGGCCAATGGCAGAATAGAGTATGAGGGTGCCGCGAAGCAGTTGGATGCCGTGAGCGCCAACGGACGGATTGACGTACAAATGAAGGGCGCAGGCGATTGGCGGTTCAACAGCGCTAACGGGCGTGTTGAAATCGAAGTACGCGAGCAAGATGAGGCGGCATATGAGGTAGAGCTTGCCTCTAATCTTGGAAGAATCGATGTTGAAGGTATGGATGATGCAGAAATACTGGTAAATGAAACCAGGGCCGGAGGCAGGCGCCGCTATAAAGCCCGTTCCCGTGGGTTCGAAAGTGCCAAAGTGAAAGGGCATATCAAGGCTTCAACCAGCGTTGGCAGGATTGGGGTTTGGTTTTGAAAGGAGAGCCTATTATGGAAGAAGAGCGCATTCGCATTCTGCAAATGTTAAGAGACGAGAAGATTAGTGTAGACGAAGGGCTAAAACTTCTTGAAGCCCTTGAGCCTGCAGCCGGCGAATTTGAACCGGAGAACCCCCAGGCAAGAGCAAAATGGTTGAGGATACGGATTACTGAACGCGGAAAAGACAAGCCCAAGGTTATGGTGAACCTTCCTATGGGCTTGGTAGACTGGGCGCTTAAGACAGGAAGCAAATTTGCGTCCCTTGGTGGCGTAGATATAGATGAAATGGGTGTGGACCTCAACCAGTTAAGAGTGGCGCTGGTACAGGGTGGCAAGGGGAAAATTGTGGACGTGGCAGATGATGACGAAGGGCAGCGCATAGAGATTGTAATGGAATGACGACGCAGCCAACGGTGTGGGCCCGATTGCAGGGAGCGGCTTACTGCTCCCTTTTGCTTTTTCTCCGCAGGCTGTCCGCCTTTTGAGCTATTCTCCTGAGCCTGTGGTTTACAGCTGACTTTGATATAGGGGGATTGAGCGACTGCCCAAGTTCTTGCATGGTAAGCGCCTGGTTATTCAGGCGTGCTTCGGATATTTCGCGTAAAGCTTTGGGAAGGCGTTGTAATCCCAGTTCCTGCTCAATCAGGAGGATATCTTCAATTTGCCTGAGGCACGATTCAACTGATCTTGATACGTTAGCTTTGTCCATGTTCACCTGTCTTTGAACTGAGCTCTTGACCGTTTTCTGAACCCTTATACCTTCGTACTGCAAAACGGACCTCGATGCACCTAACAGAGCGAGGAATTTTGAAATCTCATCTGCATCTTTTAGGTAAACTACCCAGGCTGAGCGCCGCTTCACAAGCCCGCCCTTTAACCCCTCGTGAGCGATAAGGTTTCTTACAAGCAAAGCTACTTTCTCTGTGGGCAGGGCCATTTCCAGGTGGTGGCCGCGAACAGGGGATACAAGGGAACCCTTTGCAAGGAACACCCCTCGCAAGAAACTCCTTCTGCTTTGGCTGTCACTGCTTAAAACGCTAAGATCAGGTTTTCCCCCTCCGGCCGCTTCTGATTCTGACAACGCTTTACCCAGGTAAAAAAGCCTGCGCAACAGGTATGGTTTTATATGTGGTTTGGGTGTTTGAAGATGCTGTTTACGCCTTGCCTGGTTTCTCAATGCTTGAGCTCCGCCCTTGTTGCCTGCAAGGTTTCTGAGGGCACAATCTTCCCAGAAGGCCTGAGCTGTACCTGCTATCTCAACCCTTGACAATTCTTCTTTGAGCGTTCTGGAGAACGTATCTCTTCTGATCTTCATGCCGGTTCAAATCGCACCTGTCTTCATGCCGTTACCCCATTTTTCTTACAGTGCGAGTCAATGAAGGCGGTTATGGCCGCTGCCAGCCTTAGAGAATCGTGGTGGGCCAAATCGCCCTTAGCGAGGTAATCGCCTGGAACCGGCACATAACCTGAACGTCTGAGCGCTTCCAGATCAGGTGTTACTTGATACTTGCCTTCTGCTGAGTACTTCATTGTGACATCATCCGGAGCGCCGGCGGTGTTGACCAGCACATGGGAGAACAGGGTTCCCGCATGGTTTTCAATAGCCTGTACATGGTCGAAAACAGTAAACCCGTCTGTTTCACCGGGTTGGGTCATAACATTGCATACGTATAGTTTCGACGCCGTGGACTCACTAACGGCCTGTCTTATGCCTTGAACCAGCAGGTTTGGAATAATCGACGTAAAAAGGCTTCCAGGCCCGATTATGATTCCGTCTGCACTTTGGATTTCCCTTACTGCCTCGTCAAGGGCCGGAGGATATTCAGGACGCAACCTGAGATTCCTGATCTTCCCCCTCGCCAGGGGAATGGCGGCTTCGCCAAGAATTACAGAACCATCTTCCATTTCGGCTACCAGAGTAACATCGCTTAGCGTTGCCGGTAGTACTTTCCCTTTGACGGCAAGAATGCGAGACATAGCTCTGACTGCCTCCTGGAAGTCTCCTGTCATCTCTGTCATTGCCGCCAGAAACAGATTCCCAAAATTGTGCCCTCTTAACTCGCCTTTTGAGAACCTGTGGTTGAACAAAGCTGCCATGTCAGGTTCAGCTTCAGCCAAAGCCAGCAGGCAGTTCCGGATGTCGCCGGGAGGGAGGATCCCCATATCTTTTCGCAGGCGTCCGGAGCTGCCTCCGTCGTCGGCCACTGTTACAATGGCTGTAATGTCATATGAAAGAACTTTAAGGCCTCTTAAAACGGTAGCTAGCCCTGTGCCTCCGCCTATGGCTACGATTTTCGGATGTAATTGCTGTTTCACTGGGCAGGACCTCCGGACTCTCCTCGTTGTATATCCCTGTGTTCTATAACCACCATATGTTCTTTGGATTCAAAATAAGATTTCATGTTTTCAGCAATTGCAACTGACCTGTGCTGCCCTCCGGTACACCCTATGGCAATTGTGAGATGCGTCTTGCCTTCTTCAATGAAATTGGGAAGCAAGAAATCCATGAACTTGACCAGGTGCCTCAGAAATTTCCTGGTAACAGCCGGTTCCAGCACGAATTTGGATACCTGCGCATCAAGCCCCGTAAGGGGCTGTAACTCGGGCACATAGTGGGGGTTGGGCAAAAATCGAACATCAAACACAAGATCCGCATCTTTAGGGAGGCCGTGTTTGAACCCAAATGTTATGAGAGTAATGATAAGTTTCTTTATTTTGGCGTGACGGGATATTATCTCGAGAAGCTCTTTTCTCAGGCCGGCCGGAGTCAATTCTGATGTATCCACTATTGTGGTAGCCCGGTCGCGGATAGCCTGAAGCCTGATTCGTTCATCTTTGATACCTTCGAAAATGCCGCCCCGGGGCGATAACGGATGCCTTCTGCGTGTAAGCTTGTACCTCCTGATCAGAGTATCGTCGTCTGCTTCAAGAAACAGGATCAAAGGGTTTATGCCTGAACTCTCTATATCAGTCATAGCGTTGGCAAGGTCCTGGAAAAACTCGCCTCCTCGAATATCAACAACCAGAGCTATTTTTTCCCGCGGCTCTACCGCATGAGAACAAAGCTCCATAAATTTGGGAATCAAAGAAGGCGGGAGGTTGTCCACGCAGAAATAGCCCAGATCTTCCAGGGTTTTGAGGGCATGTGACTTTCCGGCGCCTGATAGCCCTGTGATTATAATAATACTGGCATTTGGGTCCAAACACACATCAACCTCGATTCAGGCTAACTTTTGGCTTAACTCTGGGCTGCACCAATGCCCATAGACCCCCAGATTTCCGCATACAGGTGTGGTTTCACCAGGAAATTTAAGTCCGCACCCTCCTGCCAGGACTTGTAAATGCTCTTTCCTCTATACAAGCCGAACTCAGGCAGGTTCCCGGGTTTCTGTAGCCGGGGCCTGGGATGCTTTCCATAACTGTCATTGGGCATGAAAATGCTTTGGTTCTTATATTCAACATTATAATACGCCATTCCTTTTCGGGCTCGAACAGGCTCATAAACTGAGCTAAATTCCCTGGCGATCCAGTTAGACATGACCAGCGGTTGGCTTTCGGGATTGACGGTGACATGGCCGTAAAACGGCGGGATTAGCAAGATATCGCCTTCTTCAAAATCGGCAACCACAAAATCCTCAACCTCACCACTGACGTCTCCGCCTTTTTGCATGAGGAAGTGAGCCTTGCCGTGAAGCACCTGGTATACCTCGGGATATGAGTACAACTGTCCCGGGGCCATTGGGTGGTAATGCCCTAAGGTCTTGACGTATTCAGAACCGATCTTTCCAGGGTGAATCACAGTGATATCGTATCGCAGGCCCGCATTCATCATGGCTATTCTGTCGGTCTCAAGGCCGGTGGCCCTGTACATGTGGTACAGAATATCAGGCCCGCTTTGCTCAGGGTACAGTAATACTTCTGTTATGTCGCTGCGTTTCCTTGCTTCTGGGGACGGTGCTATTACGCTCTGGCCGAATTTCAGGTAACCGCCGGCGTCGAGGGTTACCGGAAGTCCTGCAAGGTTGGAAAGGTCTATCATTTTATTGGTCACCTCTTAGTTAGTTTGCTCTTTTGGCCTCCTGGGCTTACAGACTATCTTGAGAATCTCCGTATCAAATATTGGCCTGGCATGAGACGGAACCAGTACCAGAGCTGTATCCGCTCCGCGGCCTGTGCCGCCAACGGCAATACCGGCTCGGGTTCTACTACTACCAATAATACACAATAAGGAGCGAAAGGGAACAACCCGGCGGGCTTGATTGACTGTATATGGCAGTGATACATACAGAAAATAATAAAAAGAAGGGTTCCTTGGCCCGCAGGCGAATGATATCCTATATGTGCAGAAAGGGAGTGTACGCTCATTTGCTAGAACAGCTTCGTTTCTTTACCTGGCAAGATATACTTTTGGCTATAGTGGATATTGCGGTAGTCGCGTATTTCTTCTACAAGATTTTTACGCTTATCCGGGGCACCAGGGCTGTTCAGCTCCTTAAGGGGGTTGCCTTTCTGTTTGTGCTTGTGTCATTGACCCAATGGGCCAGGCTTTATACTGTTAATTGGATACTGGTTCAAGCCAGGACGATGTTGCTTGTAGCTTTGCCCATTGTGTTTCAGCCCGAGCTTCGGCGAGGGCTGGAGCAAATAGGGCGCGGCAAGTTTTTTACCCGTTCAATGTTTCGATATCAGGAAGAAGATGTAGAGAAAACAGTGGAAGAACTGGTAACCGCCTGTTTTCGCTTATCCTCTGAGAAAACCGGCGGGCTTGTTGTAATAGAAAGAGATACCGGCCTTGAGGAGTATATGGAAGATGCTGTTCGTATCGATGGCCTTGTAACAAGCAAACTTCTTGAAAATATTTTTGTGTTTGGGAGCCCGCTTCACGATGGAGCCGTCATTATCAGAGGAGATAGGGTTGCAGTGGCTGCAAGTTTTCTTCCTCCAACCCAGGACCCTGTAACAGTGGAACTAGGCTCCAGGCATAGAGCGGCCCTGGGCATCACCCAGGTATCAGATGCATTGGCAGTAGTGGTATCAGAGGAGACCGGTACAGTTTCATTGGCATCGGGAGGAAGATTAATCAGGGGCCTTGATGCCAAGACCTTAAAGGAAAAGCTTTTGGAAGCGGTCAGTCCACAAACGGTTACTCAGATTTCCAGCCGGAGGCTCGGGAAATGATCCAGAAGGCAATGACTAAAGATTATGCACCAAAGATTGTGGCGCTGATTCTGGCCCTGATTGTCTGGGTCCAGGTATTCAATGATAAGAATCCTTTAGAGAGGCGGATTTTTTCGGTAGAGGTGGTTCCCAGAGAAGTCCAGGATGAAATTATTATTGTTTCTACTGACCCGCCGAAAGTCAATGTTACTTTCGAAGGCAGGGCAAGAACTCTTGACGAGATTGACAAAGACGGCCTAAAAGCAGTGGCAAACCTGTCAGGAGCAGGGGAAGGTACGTTTACAGCAGAATTGTCGGTGGTTGCTCCTTATGGATCAAAGATTATTGAGATAAACCCTAAGACAGTCAATTTTGAAGTGGACGTGATGTCTTCAGCAAGTGTCGGGGTGGCCATTCAAACCCAGGGAGCCCCTCATGAAGATTTCGAGAGGGGTGAACCTGTGCCGTCAGCCGGTTCCATAAAAGTGACAGGGCCCAAGAGGCTGGTGGACAGGGTCAAATATGTTCAAGGTTCTGTAGATATTACCGGGGCTGCAAAAGCAATAACTGCGCTGGCCGAACTGTCCGCACGAGATGTTGCCGGCAACGAAGTCCCTGGAGTTGAGCTGGAGCCGGCTCAGGTAGAAGTTACCGTGCCACTCAATTCCCTTCCCCCATCAAAAGTTATACCTGTACAAGCTGTGGTTACCGGTACCCCGGTGTCCGGGTTTGCCGTCGGCCCTGTTGCAGTTAGCCCTGCACAGGTAAAAGCAAGGGCCGATGAACGAGTGCTTAGTTCACTAAGGCACATATCCACCAGGCCTATAGACGTCAGCGGGAAAGACAATACTTTCCTGCATCAGGCCTCCCTTGACCTTCCCAAAGGGGTAACGGTGCAAGATGGGCGTGTACTGGTTACAGTTGAAATTGTTGAAGACATCAAGACCCAAACCTACGATGGCGTGATTGTTCAACTAGAGTCTCCCCCGGTTGGTTATGCGTGGGAGATTGATCCGCCTACGGTGAGCGTTGACCTTACAGGCCGGAGCGATATTTTGGCCAAGATTCGCAGAAACGACATTACAGTTTATATAGATGCCCAGGGCAGAACTGAAGGAACGACGGACCTGGTGGTCGCTTACAAGATTCAAGCTCCTGAAGGGGTAAGTACAGATATGCTTCAAGTAGATATTAAGCCGGCCCGTGTCAAACTTACCTTGACCAAACGGTAACACAGCGCCTTCTGGGCCGAAAAAACGAGGCGCATACAGAGATCCGGAGGGCATGTGGATGAATCTGTTCGGAACTGACGGTATTCGCGGCATTGCAAACGAGGATTTGACATGTGAAATTGCTTTCCGGTTAGGCCAGGTTGTAGGCATGCACCTCTCACCCGGTAAGCAAATTTGTGTCGGAAAGGATACCAGGATTTCAGGTGGCATGTTAGAGGCATCTTTGGTTGCAGGCATTACGTCTACAGGAAGGGATGCAATGCGCCTGGGAGTGGTAACCACTCCGGGGCTTTCTTTTATTGCAAGCCGTTTTCACCTGGGGGGTGGGGTGATGATTTCCGCCTCCCATAATCCTTTCGAGTATAACGGGCTTAAAGTATTTGGCCTCGACGGCAGAAAGATTTCAGAAGAAACCGAACTGCAATTTTCCAATATGATACTAAGCAAACTCGATAAGCGGCATTTACCAACGGGAAACGAGATAGGCACAGTGATTGACGGAAACGAACTGGTTCAAAGCTATGTTGAATTTCTAA
>DUTL01000266.1 GCA_012842105.1 Candidatus Fermentithermobacillaceae bacterium
CTGCAAAATTGCCAAAAGCTTGCCCGGCCAATGCTCTCAGGCACTCTTTGAGCTTAACGCCTTTGCCTGTGAGAATGCCGTGTACAATATCTCTGAAGCCAGGCCCCTTCTGCTGAAAAATATCTTCAAACACCTGATCTATTGGCCGGCCCAGCCCTGAACCCTCAATATTGTCCAAAGATTTTTCCCAAAGGGCCTCAGGGGTTTGAGCGTGGCTGACACCGGCAGATGAAACCCAAAAGGCTAAGGCTAACAGTAAAATGCCCGGTAGTTTCAACAAGCACCTGCAATACACCATTACCTGCACCTCTGTCTAATTTCTCACTCAGGCCAAAAGCGTTCTGATAAGCTCAACAATTCCTTGAATAATTGGAATGGAACACAGAAGTATGAGTATTTTGCCTGCCATCTCAACCCTGGAAGCTATAAGGTTCTCATTGGCATCTCTACAGATTGAGGCGCCCAGATCGGCAATATACGATACTGCCAGCACCTTGAGAATAATGCCAAAATAAAGGGGCCCCAATCCGGACTCTGACGCTATGTCGGAAAACGCTGAGACAACCGTTCTCAGGCTAGGCAGCAGAGCAACCAAAATAGAGACGCCGGCGACCAGGGAAAAAGCTACGGCCAGTTCAGGCCGTTCCCTGCGAACAACAAGCAGTATCACGCTTGCGGTTATTCCCCAAACAACTATCTGAAATATGTCCAATTCGACGCACCTCATGGAAGATGAAAAGTAGATTTCACCGCCTGGAAAAAGTCGGCTACGAGACCCATCACCATAGACAACACAATGATCACGCCTGTTAACGTAATAAGCCAGGCATACTCCTCCTTGCCTGCCTGTTTAACAACTGCATGCAACACAGACACAATGATTGCCAGCCCTGCAATTTTGAAAATCAAATCTGTATTGGGCAACTTCTTCACCTCTCACAACAGCACAATTACAATACCTAGCGCGAAAAGTACTCCAAGAGAACGGTACATCCGGGCTTTCTTCATGTGCTCTTCCTGAATGGAGGACCTGTAGTTTCTTGATTCGGTCAAAGCAATGTCTAT
The DNA here is from genome assembly GCA_012842105.1 of Candidatus Fermentithermobacillaceae bacterium. GTDB lineage: Bacteria > Bacillota > Sulfobacillia > Fermentithermobacillales > Fermentithermobacillaceae > DTU015. Next base: position 1,066 of record DUTL01000266.1, read on the forward strand.
GAAACCAATTTGCTCCTTGCATCCCCATACTCCCAGGTTCTTCACAAGAACTCTTAGTATTTCCAGTTCGAATTCGGGCACGTTAAGCCCTTGAGCCTGTTCCAGGGCAAGATCGAAAGCCTCCTCGACCGTCCTTCTTTGCTCAATGCCTGAAAGGCTTCCGATCAGGGAGAACAGTGTGCCCGTGTCTCCTCCTGCTTTGTTTCCTGCGTTTGAAAGAGCTTTAGGCAATGTCGACAGTGAATATGAGATTTCGGTAGATAGGTTGAGCAACGCAAGTTCGAACCTGCTTAGTTCTTCCAGTTCCGTTTCGAGTTTTGCGGCCAGCAGTTTTCCGGCTAGAGTACCTGCGAAGAGTATGAAAGCGGAACCCAATGCCCTTATCCAAAAAGGTACCCCGGCCATTTACTTTATGTCTCCTACGAATTCTATGGTTCCCGGCCCGTTGCGTTTTGAAAGTATCAGTGCCTTTGTAAAATATCCTCTGGAAACCAGCCATGCCGAATAGGGCTTGCTTCTTATGTCATCAAGATCCTTGCCGTGGCAACTTGCAATCACCTTAACACCCCCGGATAAAGCCATAGCCACTGCCCTGGCATCTTCTTCACCACCCAATTCATCAGTAACAATCACCTCAGGGTTCATAGACCGGAGAAGCATGTTGATACCCTTGGCTTTCGGGCACCTGTCAAGAATGTCTGCCCGGGGGCCTACGTCAAGTTGCGGAGCGCCCCCATAGCACGCAGCTATTTCAGACCGCTCGTCTACTATTGCAACTTGAGCCGGCGGCAATTTGCAGGCATCCAACCCGTTTCCCAGAATCCTGCAGAGATCCCTCAGAAACGTTGTTTTGCCACAGCCGGGAGGAGAGATAATCAAAGTAGAGGCAATGCCTGTATCCGGAGAAGATAACTCAGGCACTATGTTTTCTGCAACACTTTTCACTTCCCTGGCGATCCTGAAGCAAAATGCCGACACGTACCTGAGCTTATGTTCTCCGTTTGTATACGCAATCATCTGCCCTGACAGGCCTACCCTGTGCCCGCCGGGAATTGTTATGTAGCCCCCCTTGAACTCATCTTCCAGGGCGTAATAGGAACAGTCTGTAATGAGTGAAAGGGTCTTTTCAATGTCTGTGCCAGATACAATCAAATCATGCAATACGGCGTCCCGCCCTGAAAACCCTATGCACAGAGGCAATCCGGTTCTCAGCCGTATCTCCTGAATCGCTTCTGCCTGGTGAGGGTAGCGGTCAATCCAGGCAGCAAGCGCATTCCTTACCCTGCTTGAGTAAAGCGGCATTATGTCCTGCCTGAGAACGCCGGTAACCGTCTTTGACATAGAGCGCTACTCCCCCTCGTTGTCATAACATATTGCCGTGGACGAGCTTATATGACTAAAGAAAGAAAACGCCCAACAAAAAAGCAGCCACTAATGCCTAATGGCTGCCTCTGTTTATGACTCAAGTGCAAAACGGCCGGCTTACCAAACCGCCTGCTTACCGGAGAAAATCAGCCTTCGTCTTCCTCTTCCTCCCAGTCATCGTCGTCCTCATCGTCATCCCAGTCGTCTTCGTCAAACTCGCAATGGCACACATCCCAACTGATCACTTCGGGAGTGAACGCCTCGCCGCATTCGGGGCATATGATCTCTGTATTTGAATCCGCCAAGATTGACGGTTCAACTTCTATTGCCTCTCCGCAATTAGGACAATCTATTTCCACAAAATCCCCAATGTAGACTTCTTCTTCGAGATCGGCAAGATCATCGTCTATACAGTCTATGTACTCTTCGATTTCCTCTTGCACCTCAAGAATGTCGGAAATGGCATACGCCATTTCCTCTAGAATGCCGGCCATAACCTTAATGGCTTTCCCCTCTTTGGTTTCGTCAGAGATACCCAAACCCTCAATTAACCCCTGAAGGTAAGAGATCCGTTCATTAAGGTCGTACACCTTATTACCTCCTTTGCCTATATAGTTTAGCTGGAAACTCTTTCAATATACTCTCCGGTTCTTGTATCAATTTTCAACACATCGCCTACATTCACAAACAGCGGTACTTTAACAACCGCCCCCGTCTCCAAAGTGGCCGGTTTCGTCCCGCCGGTGGCCGTGTCCCCTCTGAAGCCAGGATCAGTCTGGGCAACCTCAAGTTCCACAAAGGTTGGTATTTCCACACCAATAACCCGGCCTTCAAAAGTCATAATATGAACATTCATGTTCTCCTTAAGGTATAGAGTTCCATCTCCTATTGTTTCGCTGGATATTGTAGTCTGATCGTACGTTGTAACATCCATGAAAGTGTAATCTTCACCAACGCTGTAAAGATACTGTGCCTCACGCCGTTCAATACGAGCCCTGGGCACCCTCTCCCCGGCATTGAAAGTCTTTTCAAGAACCGCTCCGGTTATCACATTCTTGATTTTGGTCCTGACAAAAGCAGAGCCTTTGCCAGGCTTCACATGCTGAAAATCAACGACAACCCACGGCTGACCGTCAATCTCAATTGTAACCCCTGTTCGGAAGTCGTTGGTCGATATCATTGTAACTACCCCGCTTCTCACTAACTAATTGCTCACAAGCCTTTCTAAACCACTATGAGTCGCTTTTCACTTGCCGTCAAGTTCTTCTTGCCATCTTCTGTGACAAGCACAAGATCTTCGATTCTGACCCCGCCAAACCCCGGAATATATATGCCCGGTTCCACCGTTATTACCATTCCCGGCTGTAACACTGCCTCTGAAGTTTTGCCTACAGACGGCCTTTCATGCACGTTCAACCCTACTCCGTGCCCAATGCCGTGGCCGAAATACTCTCCGTACCCTGCTTCTTCAATTACATTTCGTCCCGCAAGGTCAACTTCCTTTGCCGCAATGCCTGGCCTGATAACTTCCAGCGCCGCAAGTTGTGCCCTTAGCACAGTATCATAAATCTCACGATGCTTGTCAGATACAGGGCCAACCACCACTGTCCTGGTCATATCTGAGCAATACCCGTTACAGCGCGCACCAAAGTCAAAAGTCACAAAATCCCCCGGTTCCAGTTTTTTCTCAGTAGGCACACCATGGGGCAACGAAGATCGTTCGCCGGATACCACTATGAATGGAAATGCAATGCCGTCTGAACCCGATTTCCTTATCTTGAACTCAAGATCCAGGGCGAGGTCTATTTCGCGCATACCCGCCTTCACAGAAGGCAGTAACTGGCTGAAAACCTCGTCTGCTATGTTCTGGGCTCTTGCTATGTGCTCAATTTCGTTTTTGGACTTAACCGCCCTGAGTTCTTCAACCCAACCCGACACACCCATAAGTTCCTGGCCGGTGAACCTTTGCTTAAGCCGTTCCCAACCGCCATATGTGACATAGTCTTTCTCAAAACCGATAGTGCTTACTTCAAGGCGGGCTATGGTATCTTTCACAACATCCTTTTCTACTACAGTCTTCACGACTGTGTAGTTTGGAGCCTCTTGCCCGGCTTGCTCTGTATAACGGGAATCTGTAAAAATAATGGCCTCATTGGTTGTTATAAGCAGGACCCCTGCATCGCCCGTAAATCCTGATATGAAACGCCAATTCCGCGGATCTGACACCATAAAGGCATCCATGGAAGCCTCTTGCATCTTGTATCTCAGCCTTTCAACCTGTACCATTTGAGAAACTCACCTCCGGTGTTGTATCAGGCATTATAATACGGAAACATGTCTGTAAGTTCCTTTACCTGGCATGCGATTTTCTTCAGTTCGCCTTCATCGCGCCTGGACGACAGGGCCGCATCGATCAATGTAGCAACTGTCTTCATTTCTGCTTCCTTCATGCCTCTGGTTGTAATGGCAGGAGTACCGATTCTTATTCCGCTGGTAACCGTAGGCTTCCTCCGGTCAAAAGGAATAGCGTTCTTGTTGACGGCAATTCCCACGCTATCCAGAACTGTTTCAGCCTGCCTGCCGGTTATGTTCTTGGGGGTAAGGTCAACCAGGATAAGATGGGTATCAGTTCCTCCTGAGACCAACCTGTACCCTCTTGACAAAAGTTGTTCCGCCAAGGCTCGGGCATTTTTCACAATCTGCGCCTGGTATTGCTTAAACGACGGCTCAAGAGCTTCTTTGAAGGCAACGGCTTTGGCAGCTATTATGTGCATCAGCGGCCCTCCCTGGATACCAGGGAAAATTGCCTTGTCTACGGCTGCAGCCCATTCTTTGGTACAAAGGATCATGCCGCCTCTCGGGCCTCTCAGAGTCTTATGGGTTGTGGTGGTAACAAAAGTAGAACAGGGAACAGGCGAAGGGTGAAGGCCCGCTGCTACAAGCCCTGCAATATGAGCCATGTCTACCATTAGAAGTGCATCTGTATCATCAGCTATGGATCTAAATGCTTCAAAATCTATAGTCCTCGGGTATGCGCTTCCCCCGGCAACGATTATCTTGGGCCTGTGCTCTTTTGCCAGGGCTCTCACGTGATCAAAATCAATGACCTCAGAGTCAGGGGTGACACCGTAAGACACGAAATTGTAATACTTGCCGGAAATATTGACAGGGCTGCCGTGGGTAAGGTGGCCTCCATGGGCAAGGTTCATACCCATAACCGTATCTCCCGGTTTTATGGCAGCAAAGTACACTGCGGTATTTGCCTGAGAGCCGGAATGAGGTTGGACGTTTGCATGATCAGCGCCAAAGATTTCTTTGGCCCTGTCCCGTGCAAGGTTTTCCGCTATGTCAACAACTTCACAACCACCATAGTATCTCCTGCCGGGATAGCCTTCAGCATACTTGTTTGTCAGAACCGACCCGGCTGCTTCCATAACTGCCCTGGAAACAAGGTTTTCCGACGCGATAAGTTCAATCACGCTCATCTGCCGCTTTTGCTCATCATCAATAACCGCCTTAATCTGAGGATCAATATCTGCAAGGCTCTTTAACTGTAACCTCATGATTATCTCCACCTTTCAGTTCTGAAACTTGGCTGAGGCCGATTGAAATTCATGTATTACCTTGGCCGGCGGCTCAAAAGGTGAATTGCCGCATCGCTCACTCCGTGAAACGCCTCCATAACCGCTTCCGAGAGAGTTGGGTGCGCATAGACAATGCCTGCAGCTTCTTTAGCAGTAAGCCCCAGCTGAACGGCAATAGTTCCCTGGTGGATAAGGTCGCCGGCATGGGGCCCCAGTATGTGCATACCAATCACTTTCCCTGTTGCACTATCTGCCACAACTTTAACCAATCCGTCAGTTGCCCCCATAGACAAAGCTTTGCCATTTGCGCCAAAGGGAAACTTCGAGATCTTGACCTGGAAACCTTGTTTCCTGGCTTCCTGCTCAGTATATCCTACTGAGGAGCACTCGGGAATCGAGAAGACACACGCAGGAACCGCTGAATAATCCATTGCTTTGGGGTTTCCAAAGATGTTTTCCATTACGGCCATGCCTTCGGCTGAAGCTCCGTGGGCAAGATAGGTATGGCCCACTACATCTCCTATGGCCCAGATCCCGGGAATATTTGTAGCCATGCGCCCATCTACCTTGATGCCTTTCTTATCATAAGCAACCCCAAGGGCATCAAGGGCAATACCGCTAAAATTTGGGGCCCTGCCCACAGCTGATAACACTACCTCAGCCTTGAACTTGTTCAAGGTGCCGTCTTTTCCTCTGGCCAGCACAGTCTTCTCTTTGCCATCATCGTCAACTGCAGTGACAGAAGTATTCGTATGGATGTTAATGCCTCTTCTCCTGAGGATCAACGCCAACCTGCGGGATATCTCCTGATCCATATTAGGCAGTATGGAGGGTAAAAGCTCGATTACAGTGACTTCAGCTCCAAATGCTGAAAAAATGCAGGCGAATTCAATCCCGATTACTCCACCGCCTATTATACACAACCGCTCCGGCACATAATCCAGATTAAGCAACTCATCAGAAGTTATGGCCTTATCTTTTAGGAAAGGCAAGGTGAAATGAGAAGAACCTGTTGCAATCACAATGTTCCTGGCTTCAAGCCTCTCGACAGAGCCGTCCTCCAGTGTCACTTCAACTTTACCCGTAGACGGTATCTGCGCCCAACCGTCGTAAACCGCGACCCCGTTTGCTTTCACAAGCTTTTCAATACCAGAGACCAGCTGCTCAACGGTATTGTGCTTGTGGTCCATAACAGCGTCCATGTTAAGCGTAATCTCTTTAGCTTCAACACCAAACCGGTGGGCCTGGAGCGCCCCAAGGTAGGTTGAGGCAGAATGCACCAATGCCTTGGTTGGGATGCACCCAACATTCAGGCACGTCCCCCCCATTTTTCCGCCCTCGACGAGAGCAACCTTGCCTCCCATTTGAGCGCCTTTGATAGCAGCAACATACCCGCCAGGACCGGCTCCGATTACCACAACATCAAACACATGCCTAACCTCCTAGCATACTTCAATTAGCCCCAGGTTTTACTGGGGAATTGGCATTTGCACCTTGAAACTCAAAACCCAACAGTCAAGTAACGGCGTGAACAGCGCTGCCTGTTCGTTTCATTGTCCATGAATCAGCGCCGTACTTATCCCGAGACAACTTAACAGCTTCCTGGATTTCATCAGGAGTCAGAGAACCCTCCTCCAAGGCCCAGTTGAAAGTAGTTTCAAACGCCGTTACCAGCTGCTTCTCAAGTTCACTGCAGCTTATGCTGCGCCCGCACACCTGAGACAAGCCGGCTGCCTTCTTTGACAATACAGATTCAACACGCTTTGCATGGCCTTCAGAACGGGTACTGAGACACCCGGCCAGCTTTTCGAAATCCATGGCCAAAGGAATGGAACCGTGTTGAAGGATGACTCCGCCCTTTCGAACTTGCGCTGAACCGGTAACCTTCTTGCCGCAGGCCACAATTTCATACCAGGAAGGCGCCGAAAAGCATGCTGCTTGCTTGAATCTGTCATCCCTTGCGGTAACTCCGTGTTCCAATGCTGACAGTTCTGCGGGGATACCCAAAGCTTTGAGCCCGTTTACAAGAGCTTTTGACAGTTCCTGATAGGTTTCGAGTATCGACCCGGGCAGCAGAGATTCAGAAATGACTATGCTGTATGTGAGTTCATCATCATGAAGCACGGCTTTGCCGCCGGTAGCGCGCCTTACAAGATCTATGCCCAAATCCTTTAGGCCTTGAAGATTGACTTCTTTGGCAACATCCTGGAAGCGCCCCAATGACAGGCATGCCGGCTCCCACCGGTAAAAACGAAGTGTAGGGCCTGCCTCTCCTCTCTGGTAAGCATTATGTATTGCTTCGTCCACCGCCATGTTGTATCTGCCCCTCAGAGGGCCATGAGACAGAAGCCTGACTTTCATCTGCCTGTCTCCTTCCATACCATCAATCAACCTGGATCAGCCAATATCCAGTTGTGACTCTAAAAGGCACTTACGAGCCTCACTGTCAGAAAGAGGCCTGGGGTAGTTCATGGGAACCTGCCCCGGCCTTTCATTGTAGTAAGGCCTGTTGCAGTCACTACACCCTGACGTCTGAAAAGGAATTCCCCTTCTAATATCGTTAAGTAAATCCTTATCCGGAACTTTAATCTTGGCAATCCTGCCATTTTCAAACTCAATCCAGTCCAGGCTGCCGCCCATGAGAAGGCAGTATCCCGCCAGTTGGGCCCTTCTGTAAGATGCTACGGGCGGAGCAGGCATATCCTGCATCGGGGTTCCTTTGACAGGCGTGAATGCAAACAAAGCTACGGTTATCCCCAAAGCGTTTGCCATAGAAATACATTCCACAATATCTTCCTCACTCTCACCCACACCCACAATGAAATGTGTGGAAATCCTGCCCGGCCACTTCTCAGAAGCTTTTCTGAGTATTTCCCACGTCTCAGCAAACCCGCGGTCCTTGATTTGTGCATAAATGCGGCTTGAAGCAACGTCAACCGGAAGCCCCAGCCTGGATGCGCCTGCCTCAAAGAACAGTTCCAGTCTTGAGACAGACGTTGGCACCACACACACACTCACGGGAAACGATCTGCTAATAGCGCGGATCTTCTTGATCAGCGCAATGGCTTGCGCGGTAGCTCCAGGCGATTCCACAACTTGCAGGCATGCTCTCTTGACAGTCCCGGCAGCTATTGCTTTGGCAAGGGGAGATGCTATGTCGCTCCAATCTTTTCGCGGCCATGTAACTCTGGACAGCATGTTAGGTGATGACTTGCTGCACTTTGCCTGGGCACAGAATCTACACGAGTAAATGCAATTTTCACCGATGAGAAAGTGGGCCGTAGTAGGTTGTACCAGGGCCCGGGCATGGTTGAGCCCCAGAAGAGTTAAGGTACCGTAGGAAACTCCAATGTTTTCAGTCAAAAGCGCAACACTCTTCTTTCCTGGAAATTGCCAATCCCCTGTCCCGGGCTTCACGTACTGCTTGAGAGTGAGGCAACACCATTGCGTCTACGCCGGCCTTTACGGCTGCCGGATCAAGTTGTTCACGATATTTTCCTTTTGGCCTCATGCAACCTAAAGAAATCTTCGCCTGGGGGTTTTGAACCCGGGCCCATGCTATGAGACGCAACACTTCATCAACATCAGGAGGGGGAAGGTGTTCCCACCGGGTTCTCGGCGTAGGGATGAACACGATGAATATGAGTTCGTCAACGCCTTCCCGGGCGAGGAACTCCACCGCCTCGTATTCCCCGCGTATTTCCCCCTTGTAGAGCCCGACAAGTATGTGGGGGACCACTTTGGCTTTGCCCTTCCTCAAATTGCTGAAAGACCTAATATAATCCCGGCCGGTCCGGTATCCTCCGAACGCCGCCTGTATGGTTACATCATCAAGAACAAAATCAAAGGATATGACCGTTGCAAAATCCGCTATTTCCAGCGCTTCTTGCTCGCCCACTATGCCGGGATGAACATTTATTCCAAAGGGGCGTCCGGTTTCGGCTAGTTTCCGGCGTACACAACCTATTGACGGAACCAGGGGAACCTGTCCTGCCTGATCGCAGCCACCGCTTAACAAGATGCCGGTAATATTCTTCTTTGACAGGACGTGATCAATAGAATCAACCGTGGCCATATGCTCCAGGTACCTACCCCCGCAATGGGCGCACTGCAATGAACATTCAGTTCCCGTAACGCTTACCGGCAAAGTCCCCGCGGGATAGACAACCTCAAAAACCCTGGGCCTTGATGATTGCCTGGCCTGCCATGAAAGATCCAGCAATTCATCCAATGGCATTCGCTTTCTGACCGCAGGTTCAAAAGTCAACTGTGACACGTGATCTCCTCTCGGCTTCAGTCTACAAGGGGGAAACCTCAAAGCCTCCCCCTTTTCACCCTATTGGACAGGGGCGGGCAACCGGAATGGCCGCCCTAGCCCTCATTCAGGCCTCTCCCACCTGACGTTAAGATTACGAGCTGCCCCTGCCTCATCAAGCCTGCCTACCACTGTAGTGTGAGGCGCGCTCTTTACGCTCTCGGGGTTCTCATATGCTTCTTTGGCAATGGCAATCAAAACATCTGCGAAGTAATCCAGTGTTTCTTTTGATTCAGTCTCAGTAGGTTCAACCATTAATGCCTCGTCGACTATCATTGGGAAGTAGTTTGTGGGAGGATGGACGCCATAATCCAACAACCTCTTTGAAATATCCAGAGTTCTTACACCGGTATTTCTCTTGATTCTTGAAGGGCTTACCACGAATTCATGTTTGCAGTGCCGGTCATACGGAAGATCATAGTACTCGAGAATCCGTCGCAAAATGTAGTTCGCGTTGAGCACTGCATTGCGGGAAGCTTCCCTCAACCCGTCAGGCCCAAGAGATCTGATGTAAGCATAGCCTTTTACCATCACAAGGAAGTTTCCGTAAAACGACTTCATCTGCCCAATTGTCTGTGGCTTATCGTAGTCAAGCCGGTATTTCCCATTGTCGAGAACCACAGTGGGCACGGGCAAAAACGGCTCCAGGAACGCCTTCACTGCAACAGGGCCTGAGCCCGGGCCTCCACCTCCGTGAGGAGTGCCGAAAGTCTTGTGTACGTTGAAGTGAAGTACGTCAAACCCCATGTCTCCCGGCCTTGAAATACCAAGTATGGCGTTGGCATTTGCGCCGTCATAGTACAAGAGCCCGCCTTTGCCATGGACTATCTTTTCAATTCTCTCGATATTCTCATCAAAGAGCCCCAGAGTATTGGGGTTGGTTAACATTAGGCCGGCAACGGTTTCATCCATGGCCTCTTCAAGGGCCTCAATGTCTACGCCGCCGCGGCTATCGGAAGGCACTTCCACTACGGTGAAGCCGCCGAGGGCCGCAGATGCAGGGTTTGTGCCGTGAGCTGCGTCAGGAATAAGGATCTTTGTCCTTTTCAAATCGTTTCTCGATCTATGGTAGGCACGGATTATCAGTATACCTGTAAGTTCCCCGTGAGCGCCGGCAGCCGGCTGAAGCGAAACATGATCCATACCTGCTATTTCAGCCAAATAGTCCTGAAACTCGTACATGAGCTGCAGAGCTCCTTGTGCCAATTCCTCAGGGACATAGGGATGGATGCAGTTGAATCCCGGAAGGTTAGCTACTTCTTCATTAATCTTAGGGTTATATTTCATGGTACATGAGCCAAGAGGGTAGAATCCAATATCCACCCCGTGGTTAAGCTGTGACAGCCTCGTAAAATGCCTAACCAGATCCACTTCGGAGACTTCAGGCAGATCAGCAGGCTCGCTTCTTATCTCACTTGCCGGCAAAAGATCTTCCAGGCTCTTTGCAGGCACATCAAGCGCCGGAAGAGAATATGCCTTTCTGCCCGGTTTGGAAATCTCAAAAATCAAAGGTTCGGGGCTCCTCATGCTAATCCCTCCAATCCAGCCACAAGATCATCCATTTCTTGCCTGGTTCGTTTCTCGGTGACAGCGATTAGCAGGTGATCTTTCAGCTCAGGGTAAGAACGCCCCAGGGGATACCCTGCAATAATTCCCTTCTCAAGCAGCGCATCAACTACCTTGCCTGCGTCAACAGGGCACTTGACTGTAAACTCGTTGAAGAACGGCGCTTCCCAGGCAATGCTGAACCCCTTTATGCCGGATATTTTCCCGGCAAGATATGCGGCCTTTTGAACGCACTGCTCACCAACTTCCCTAATGCCTTTTTTCCCAACCCATGACAGGTATACAGTAGCTGCCAAGGCGTTCAAAGCCTGGTTTGAGCAAATATTGGATGTAGCCCTTTCCCGCCGGATGTGCTGCTCCCTGGTCTGCAGGGTCAGCACGAAACCTCTCCTGCCCTGGCCATCAGTGGTCATTCCCACTAGGCGCCCGGGCATACGGCGGAGGTATTTCTTGTTCACTGCCATGACACCTAAGTACGGCCCGCCGAAAGCCATAGGGTTCCCAAATACCTGGCCTTCACCAACTACAATGTCGGCCCCGTATTCAACCGGCGGCCGCAAAAGCCCAAGAGACATTGGGTTAACTGAAACAATATAAGTTGCTCCTGCCTCTCTCACTCTGGCGGATATTTCGTCAACAGGCTCGAGAAGCCCAAAGAAGTTGGGCTGCTGAACAACTACACATGCGACATCATTGCCCAATCTGCCCGCCAGGCACCCAACATCAGTTACCCCGTTTTTGTAATCGATTTCCTCTACCTGAATATCTTGGGCTTCTGCATAAGTGCTTATCACAGTTCTGGCCTCAGGATGAACGGACTTGGATACCAGAGCCCTCTTACGCCTTGTAAGCCCCGAAGCTATGGTGACAGACTCAGCTGCCGCAGAAGCTCCGTCGTACATAGAGGCATTAGCTGCTTCCATTCCGGTAAGTTCACAGATCATGGTCTGATACTCATATATCGACTGAAGCACTGCCTGGCTGATTTCAGCTTGATAAGGGGTGTACGCAGTGTAAAACTCGGACCTGCCCAACACGTGCCTTACTACAGACGGAATGTAGTGATCGTAAGACCCCGCCCCTATGAAATTCACAAAGTCTTGGGCAGTGTTCGTGGATGCAAGGCCTGCCATGTGCTTGGCAAGTTCATACTCACTTAGCCCGGGCGGTATATTCAGGCCGCCTTGAAACCTGAGGCTAGAGGGAACATCGCTGAACAGCTCTTCAATAGAGCCTACGCCGATTACCTTCAGCATATCCTCTCTGTCTTTATCAGTATTGGGTAAGAAGTTCATTACTCTCCGCCCTTTTCCACCAATTTTTGGTAGGCGTTACTGTCCATGAGATTGTCAAATTCCGAAGGGCCAGACAGCTCAATTACACACATCCAACCGTTATTGTAAGGATCCTCGTTTACCAGCTCAGGTGAATCGTTGAGAGCTTCATTGACTTCCACAATTTTGCCTGAGACCGGGGCGTAGACGTCTGAAACCGCTTTGACTGATTCCACTGTTGCAAACATTACGCCGGCTTCGACTTCCGTTCCAACTTCAGGAAGTTCCAGGAAGACCACGTCCCCAAGCTGATCTTGGGCATAAAACGTGATACCTACCTGAGCCTTTCCGCCTTCCATTCGAACCCATTCATGATCTTTGGTGTACTTGAGATTCTCGGGATACTTCATCTTTTCTTAACCTCCCTGCGATAAAATGGCATTCTCACTACCCGGGCAGGAACCTTTCTGCCCCTTATCTCAATGTTCAGGCCGGCCCCTCTCTGGCTGTGTTCCACCGGAACATACGCCATGGCAAGGTATTTCTTCAGGTACGGGGTGAAAGTCCCGGTAGTAACATACCCGATTTCCTTTTCCCCTGCTTCGTCAAACACTTTGTAACCGTTTCGCGGCACGCCTTTTCCTACCATTTCAATTCCTACGAGTTTGACCTTTAAGCCTTTTTCACGTTGCTTCATTAGAGCTTTGGAGCCGATGAAATAAGTACCCTTGTCGAAAGCAACAGTCCTTCCAAGGCCTGCCTCCAAAGGAGTGTGATCTTCATCAAGCTCATGCCCGTAAAGAGACATAGAAGCTTCAAACCTGAGCGTATCCCTGCAGCCAAGCCCGGCCAGGACCAGTCCGTGGCCTTTACCGGCCTCAACAACCGCTTCGTACAATTCAGGCCCTTTATCAGCCTGGCAATAGAGTTCAAACCCATCTTCACCCGTGTAACCGGTTCTCGTCACCAGGCAAACAACCCCTGCAACGTCCACATCTTCAATCCCGTGATAGTACCTTATCTCGTTGACCGGGTATTGGGTCAGTTGTTCCATAATTTTCACCGAATTAGGCCCTTGAATTGCAAGCTGAGCTATGTTACCGGATATGTCCTTGAAAACAGTGCCATTGAAATAACGTACGATGGGTTGAATCCATTCAACGTCCTTTTCTATGTTGGCTCCGTTAACAATTAGCCAGTACTTGTCTTCAGCCAGGCACATTACCAAAAGGTCATCGACAATGCCGCCATCAGGGTAGCACATGGGCGAGTAAATGAGCTTGCCCGGGTAGATCTTGGATACATCGTTTACCAGGATCATCTGGAGAAGGTCAAGCGCTTCCTTTCCTTCAACCAGCAACTCACCCATATTCGATACATCCCAAAGCGCAGCATGGGTCCTACAGCCGTTGTGCTCTTCCTTGATTCCGGTGAACTGAACGGGAAGGGCCCAACCACCGAAGTCTACGATCCTGCCGCCGTTTTTCACATGGGTTTCGTATAGAGGAGTCTTCTTGAGTACCTCTGCCACCTTTGCCGTCACCTCCTGTTTATTCTGGACAATACCTGAGAACAGCTCCCTGTTTGACAACTTTGCCGTTTTCGGGAGCGAAACAATTGAAAAAAGGACAGAACTTACGTGAAGCCCCTGTCCTTTTACCTGAGAGATTCCTCGCTTGTATAACGAGTTACCCCTTTGGTGCCATTCTGCAATGGCTCTCCAGAGATGCGTCCGGCGACGGTATCTTTGCCTGAGAGTTTCAGATCAACGTCCTTGCTCCTTCGGCGCCTGCACCATGGCAGGACTCTCCCGGCGCTTTCATCCGCTCGAATATGCAATTGATACATCTTTAATACACCTGGCACAATTGGCACACCCTGAATAACCCAAATAATCCGGCATGCAATATATCAACTTCTACATGGCCGAAGGAATTCCTTCAAGTTAACGGGCCGTTGTTCAATTTCAACGCATGCTGCTTTTCACGTGCCAGGCCCACGCAGTGGATATTATGTCTTCCAATGAAGATAACCTTGGCCTCCACCCTAACATTTCAACTGCTTTGCCGGAAGACGCCACCAAGACGGCCGGGTCGCCTTGCCGCCGCCGGCCGAGAACATAAGGTACCTTCTTTCCGGTTACACGCTCTGCCTCTTTGATTATCTCCAAAACCGAATAGCCTTTACCCGATCCCAAATTCAGAACCAGGCTGTCTTGGTTTTTGCCTAGAAAATCCAGCGCAAGGACGTGAGCGCCGGCCAAATCAGTAACGTGGACATAGTCGCGTATGGCGGTACCGTCAGGAGTAGGGTAGTCATCTCCGAAAACGGTAAGGGGCGTTTGAGCTGAAATCGCACGAAAAACCAGTGGAATTAGGTGTGTCTCAGGTTCATGTTCTTCTCCCATGCTGCATCCGGGATCTGCTCCTGCGGCGTTAAAATACCGGAGAGATACCGACTTGAGCCCGTAAGCCCGGTCGTACCACGCAAGCGCCCTTTCGAGGAATGCTTTGCTTTCACCATATGGGCTCTTCGGCCTTACCGGGCTTTGCTCTGAAATAGGGATTTCTTCAGGATCGCCATACACTGCCGCCGAGGAGGAAAACACCAGCTTGCTTACACCTTTCCTGACCATGGCCGAACAGAGGTTCAGGCCGCCTATAACATTTCGCCTGAAGTACTTATCAGGTTTCAAGACCGATTCCCCTGCCTGGCTTTCCCCGGCAAAGTGTATTACCGCATCGAACTCATAAGAAGCAAATACGTCTCTTAAAGCATCTTCATCTTCCATCAACCCGATAATAAGCGGAATTCCCGGAATATGCTCAGGGTGGCCTCTCGAGAGATCGTCAAAAACAGTCACATGGTAGCCTGCCTCTGACAAAGCCTTCACTGTATGAGCCCCTATGTAACCTGCTCCCCCTGTCACCAGCACTCTTTCCGGCCTGTTCCCGGTAACCACGTTAGACAAGCTCAATCAACTCCCCGGATACAGTCTGCTTACACGCATATATAATATCGAAGGCAAAGGCAATCTTCCAGCTGAAAAGCATACAATCTGAATAGAAGCCACAATACCGGCGACTTGGCTTAGAAGGGAACCCGGGGATGAACAGGGGAAAAGAACAGTTTCGGACATTCAGGGGATACTCTCTTTCAGAGGCAGACGGCTTGACTCCGGGAATGGAGGATTACCTGGAGATGCTCTACCGGCTTTCATCAGGCAAGACGTATGTGCGTTTGGTTGATCTTGCAGCAAGGCTCAGCGTACAACCTCCCTCGGCATCAAGAATGATGCAAAGGCTGTCAGAGCAAGGCCTGGTGCAATATGAACGTTACGGTATGATCCACCTTACTGAAGCAGGCAAAAAGCTAGGCGCTTCCCTTCTTGAACGGCACCACTTGTTAGAGCAGTTTCTCAAACTCTTAGGGGTAAAGCAAAACATTCTGAAAGACACAGAAAGAATAGAACATATTATCAGCAAGGAGCTGGTGCATAAAATCAAATGGTTCGTGTTGTATGCAACACAACATCCTGAATGGCTCGATACTTTTGAAAAATGGGTGAGTACGCAGCAAACGGCTTCAGCCGGTAAGGCACCGGGGCTTGAATAGGCAGGAACAGCAAGCGCATGTTGTGATCACAGGCAGGAATTCCCGAATTGACGGAGTATTCTATATAATTACACAGCCTTTGCCGGCTATAGGGCCATAATATGGTAATGAGTAAAGGAAGGTATCTATGGGCCAGCAAGAAAGTACCGCACTCATCCCCTTTGAAAACCTGCCCAAGGGTTCACATGTATGCCACTTCTATAGAAATGCCAGAGAACTGTCTGACGCAGTTATACCGTACTTGCGGACAGGGCTGGTGCAAAACGAAAGATGCATATGGGTGTGTTCTGAGCCTCTGGGCGCAAAGGCTGCAACTGATATGTTCAAAGAGAACCTGCCTGAGTTAGCTCACTTGCTTGGAACAGAGCAAATCAAGATAGTCAGTCATGATGAATTGTATCTTGACCTGCACCGAAGGCTTGACACCAATGCAATTCTCAGCCGGTGGGGCAGTGAGATATACAATTCGATTGTGGCCGGATACAGCGGCTTGAGAATAACAGGCAATCTGTCCTGGGCAAAGTCCAGGCAGGCAATTCTCGATTATGAAGAACGCTTCTGCGCTTTTTCGTTGCAGACACCTATGATTGCCCTGTGCTCCTACCCGCTTCAGGATATGAATGTCGCTGACATCGTGGAAATCTCCTATGTACATCAGTTTGTGCTGGCAATGCGCAATTCAACCTGGGAGCTTATGCCGTCAGCCAGGTACCGTGATCTTATGTGGCAGTCGCTTCTGGATACCTTTAGCAAGGGTATGCTAGCCATAAACGCTTCGGGAAACATTATCACTGCCAGCAACATGTGCCTTGAGTTTTTCGGCTGCACCAACCTGGCCGGCTTGGGTTCAAACATAAGGGAATTCGCAAGGCGCTTTCAGATTAGATCACTCACAGGCCGGGTCCGGCCTGACACCCCAAATTCAATAACATCCAGAGATGTTGACGACTATTGGAAAGCTATCTCTCCTGCTTACGGCGATCTGGATCTGCTGGTTAACATCAAGACGGCAAAGCCCAACACGGTGATGCCCGAGCTTTACCTTCTGGTTTTTCATGACATTACCGGCTTGAGGACACTGGAAACCATCAGAGAAAATTTTCTTCAAGTCATGAGCCACGAACTCAGAAACCCCATTCAGACACTCAAGGCGCTCCTTGATCTCATAGAGGCCTACGTGGCCGGCCGGGATACACCCCTTTCAAAGTACACAAGACTGGCTGAGTCATGCTTGTACAGAATTACGGCATTGGTCGAAGACCTGCTTTCAATAGGCCAAATGGAACATGATAGTTTAACCATTAACGCCATCCCGGCTGATTTCAAGGAACTCCTGATCGAGTCCCTCGAACCTTACCTTACAGGTTCCCAACACGTTTTTGTCTGCCGGTTTGACGAAGAAGCAGGTTTTCCAGTGGTGGTTGACCCTGTACGCATACACCAAATCCTTGCCAATCTCTTAAACAACGCGGTAAAGTACACACCTCAAGGGAAAAGAATTTGGCTGGATTTCAGCGTCTTAAGCAAATACGCTATCCTTTCCATTGCAGATGAAGGAATTGGTATCCCCCCTGCAGAACTTGACCGGATTTTTGACCGTTTTTACAGAGGCAAGAATACCAGGGGCAAATTCGACGGAATAGGTTTAGGGCTTTATGTCAGCCGGTGCCTGGCAAGAATGCATGGCGGCGACCTTTGGGCTGAAACAAGGCCTCAAGGAGGAACCGTGATTAAGTTCTCACTGCCTATTCTCATTAACGGAGCCTGTGAACTTGACCAAACTACAGCAGATGGTTAAATTCCCCAAAAGGAGACGGTTTGATGCGAGTATCACCGGGGTTGGAAATCATGATCAGAAAACGGCTTTACACAACCAGGAAGGTAGGCTTAATCACGAACCATACAGGAGTTGACTGGGAGCTAAATCACAACTTCCCTCTGATGCTCAAAGAAGGTTACAGAATAACTGCTCTGTTTTCCCCTGAACATGGCCTTTTCGGTGACCACCCCGACGGAGAATATGTTGAAGGAGCAGTACATCCCGAAACCGGAATTCACGTCCACAGCTTGTTCGGGGCAACTCAAAAACCTACCAGGGATATGCTCAAAAACGTAGACATTTTGATTTTTGATATCCAGGACATAGGCGCACGGTACTATACCTACATGTCAACAATGCTGCTTTCCATGGAAGCAGCCTCAGAACACGGCGTTGAATTTGTGGTCTTAGACAGGCCCAATCCCATAGGAGGCATAAGTTTGGAGGGCAACGTAGCAAGGCCTTCATGGATTTCTCCTGTGTCTTACGCTCAGATCACCGTCCGCCACGGTATGACCGCGGCGGAGATCGCATTGTTTACAGCAGCGGAAAAAGGCCTGGCCCAACCAACCGTGGTGCCCATGGAAAACTGGTCCCGCAGTATGTACTTCCAGGACACAGGGTTTCCCTGGGTGCCCACGTCTCCAAGCGCTCCAACCGTTGAAATGGCCATTTTGTACCCAGGTACATGCCTTCTTGAAGGCACCAATGTTTCAGAGGGCCGGGGTACTTCCGTTCCTTTTCAGACACTGGGCGCTCCGTGGGTAAATGGCATGGAACTGTCAGAAACCCTGAACAAGATGAAATTGCCTGGCATAAGAACCAGGCCTGTGTATTTCCGCCCGTCTTTCAGCAAGTGGGCCGGAGATATTTGCAGGGGAGTTCAAGTGCATATTTTTGAACCGGAGAAGGTACGGCCGGTGGAACTGGGCGTTAGGATCCTTTTTGCCATAAGAAACCTTTACCCTGACAGCTTTCGATTGACGCCTCCTGGCCCTGACAGAAGACGTTTTCTGGATCTTTTGTGCGGCGGCGATCAGCTGAGCAACGCCCTGGAAAATGATGATTCGCCTGAACCGTTGTTGAACATGTGGGCTCAAGAAGCCGAGGAATTCGGGCGGAGGCGCCGGGATTACTTACTATACTCGTAAAGGAAGGTTCGTATGCAGTTTTTTCTGGGGATTGACGGCGGAGGCACATCGACCAAAACATGTGTAATCGATCAAGCAGGCAAAGTGGTTTCCGCAGGCCTTGGAGGCCCAAGCAACATTTACTTTACGCCTGAGAGACAGGCCATGAAATCTATACAAGATGCGCTTGACTCTGCTATTGCATCTGGCAGAATCAAATATCCCGAACTCAGGATTTCCGCGGCTTGCATAGCCCTTGCCGGAGCCGGCCGCGATGAAGACGTGGCCAGAGCTGCAAATATGATCAGGCCCTCAATGGGCACTACTCCGTTTTTCATTGTAGAAGATGCAAAAGCTGCGCTCCATGGCGCCCTTGCAGGGCAAGACGGTATAGCCGTAATCTCAGGAACAGGCTCTAACTGCCTGGGAGTAAACAAAGGGCAGTACAAACGATCCGGGGGGTGGGGGTCTCTTCTTGGCGATGAAGGGAGCGGGTTCAGTATAGCCAGGAAAGGGCTTACAGCGGCGTTAAGAGGTTACGATGGCAGAAGCCAGGCCACTTCTCTGGCTGGCAGGTTCATGGTTCATTTTGGACTGGGTACCCCCGAGCAGATTCTTCCGGCGGTTCATCAATTGAGCAGGGATCAGATTGCAGCTTTGGCTGTAGTGGTATTTCAGGAATCGGTGAAAGGAGACATGGCTGCACAAGAAATTGTTCGAGAAGAATCAATAGAACTGGCCAAGATGGTTAAGGCAGTATACGAAGGGCTGGATTTCCCGGGGGAAACACCTGTGGCCATGGTTGGCGGCTGTTTTTCAGAAACTGAGTTAAGAGATGCTTTCATCTCACACTTGCGAAGAACCGTTCCCAGAACCAGGGCCTCATTTCCTTTGCAGCCGCCCCATGTAGGGGCGGCCTTGCTTGCGCGTGACAGTATGCCGGCAAGCAGCTTATGACAATCTTTGGAACAGTATGTGAATATTGAGGGGTTATGTCAATGAACAATCAAATCTTTCTGCCCAAGACTGAAAACTCAAATTCCCTGACCAAAGGCATAGACACATGGCCAATACGCAAAATCCTTGAAGTCATGAACCAGGAAGATCACAGAATAGCTCCATCAATAGCCCGTGAGATTCCCAGAATCCAGGAAGCAGTGGAACTGGTTGTTGAAAGCCTTTCCAGTGGAGGGCGGTTGTTTTATGCAGGCGCAGGCACAAGCGGCCGTTTGGGGATTCTCGACGCAGCCGAACTCAAACCTACCTTCGGGCTGCCCGGGCACAAAACCATAGCTCTCATGTGCGGAGGCAAACAGGCAGTGTTTTCTGCAGCGGAAGGTGCCGAAGACAAGGAAGAAGACGGCAAGAATGCGTTCATGATTCACGAACCGTGCCGCAGGGATGTAGTAATCGGCATTACGGCAAGCGGAAGAACTCCTTTTGTCATAGGAGTAATGAAGGCTGCATCTTCGCTGGGCATTTCAACCGTAGCTATTGTTGGCGACCCTTCAGGGCCTGCCTGCGATTACGCTCAAACAGTAATATCGCCTGACGTTGGCCCCGAGGTCATCGCAGGGTCTACGCGCCTGAAGAATGGCACCGCTCACAAAATTGTGCTTAACATGATATCTACCGCATCAATGATTGCCCTTGGCAGAACATATTCCAACCTTATGGCGGGAACCAGCCCAACGAACCAGAAACTGTCATCAAGAGCCAGGCGCATCCTCCATGAGGCAACGGGCAGTGAACCCGGACAGATAGAAACAGCCTTGGAGCAATCAAATGGCGATATTGCATTAGCCCTTGTCATGCTGCTGTCGGAACTTGACGCAAGAGAAGCCAGAGCAGCTCTTAACGCAGCTTCAGGCTCTATCAGGCAGGCGCTGAAACTGGCCACGGAAAAGGATATGTGCTGTAAGCCAGGCAACAGCAAAGAGCCCGGGCGCTGCCGCCGCCGGATTCCCGGAGGGCCGGGCCATACAGCTCCACGCCACGGCCAAAATGCAGTGCACTTTGGTACCCCTGAAGAAGCCGGTTTTGATGTGAGAAGGCTGGAGCAAGCGTTCCAGGTGGTTCATCGAACTGTAGGCGACGGGGAAGGGCCCATACCCGGCGCTGTTGCCGCAGTGGTTCGAAACAACGTGGTATTAGGCCCAAGAGCCTGGGGCTGGGCTTCGAGAACTCCACAACGCATAGCCGCAACTCCCGGTACCATATTCGACATGGCTTCCCTCACCAAGGTCATGGCCACTACCCCTTCAATTTTGATGCTTTGTGAGCAAGGGAAGGCTCGCCTGGACGACCCTGTTGCCCTTTTTATACCTGAATTCGGAACACAGGGG
Organism: Candidatus Fermentithermobacillaceae bacterium; assembly: GCA_012842105.1. GTDB lineage: Bacteria > Bacillota > Sulfobacillia > Fermentithermobacillales > Fermentithermobacillaceae > DTU015. Next base: position 22,079 of record DUTL01000266.1, read on the forward strand.
AAGCACACTATCACAATAAGGCACTTGATGGCCCATACTTCCGGATTGCCTGATCACATGGAATTTTGGAAGGAGCCCTTAGAGGGCAAACAGATTGTTGACCGGATATGCGGCCTGGCGCTTGCCGGGGGCCGGCAACCAGGAAAGCAAGTGGTATACAGCGACCTTGGATTCATGCTTCTGGGTGAAATAGTTGAACGGGTAACAGGGTCAAACATAAAGCAATTCTCAGAAGAGAAGGTGTTTGAACCCCTTGGTATGTCCGAAACTTACTTTTTGCCACCAAAGCGTTTGAAGCACAGAATCGCCGCCACTGAGTTCCGTGAAGGCCTTGGGCAGGTGGTATGGGGAGAAGTGCATGATGAAAACGCTTATGCCATGGGAGGAATAGCCGGGCACGCCGGGCTGTTCAGCACCGCGGCGGATACGGCAAGATACGCACTGATGTGGCTTA
>DUTL01000267.1 GCA_012842105.1 Candidatus Fermentithermobacillaceae bacterium
CACTGATAATATCCCTGCCTTCTTCCATGGCTCTCTTGGATACTTCAGACGCAGCATCTTGTCCAATGAAAGGTACCAAAGCCGTTACCAGGGTCAGAGCATTACCCGCGTACCTTTCTAATAGTTGCCTGTTAAATTTCATGCCTTTGACAACCTTCTCAGCCAAAGACTTCATTGCATTTGTTATCATGCCTATGCTTTCAAAAAGCGAATACGCGATTACCGGCTGCATTACGTTAAGTTCGAATTGGCCGGCCGAAGCCGCCAAACTGATTGTCAGATCATTTCCAAACACCCGGAAGCATACCTGGTTAACCAATTCGGGTATTACCGGGTTCACCTTACCCGGCATGATGCTTGAGCCGGCTGCAATGGCAGGAAGCCTTACTTCTGCAAGCCCAACCATGGGGCCGGATGCCATAAGGCGCAAGTCGTTGGCAATCTTCGTCAGCGTAGTTGCTGTAGCTTTCATGAAGCCCGATACCTCTACAAGCACGTCCACGTTTTGGGTCGCATCTACAAGGTTAGAAGCTCCTGTCATCCCATCTATGCCGCTGCATTTGCGCAGCTCGTCAACAACGGATTCTACATAGACCGGATCAGCGTTGATGCTGGTACCAACAGCCGTACCGCCCATATTGACCACAGACAAGAGTTCAATAGCCTTATGTCCGCGATCAACATCGCGGCGGATAGCCGAAGCCCAAGCATTGAGTTCTTGTCCTACTGTAATGGGCACTGCATCCTGTAAGTGTGTACGGCCAAGTTTAGGAACATCCATATATTCAAGAGCCTTCTCTTCAAGGGAATCTGCCAGCAATTCCGCTGCGTCAAGATACGGGCCAATCAGCCGGATAGCAGCTATAGTATGGCCGTAGGCACAGCGTCGTTAGTGGATTGGCCATTGTTCACATCGTCCAAGGGATGGATCTCAGCATAATCGCCGGGTTTGTGGCCGAGGATATCCAGTGCGCGGTTAGCTATGACTTCGTTAGCATTCATGTTAATGCCTGTTCCTGCTCCGCCTTGAATCGCCTCTCCGATGAACTGGTCGACCCATTTACCGGCTATGATTTCATCGGTTGCCTGAACAATAGCCTGAGCTTTCCGTGGTTCCAGCGTGCCGGCTTTTCGATTAGCCAATGCAGCTGCTTTCTTGACCATGGCCAGAGCTATGACCAGTTGAGGGTGGATTCGGTAACCGCTGGTGGTGTAGTTCTCAGCGGCTCTAACACTGTGGATTCCGTAGTACGCGTTGGCGGGCAAGGTTCTGGTACCTAGTAAGTCCTTTTCCTTCCGAACTTTACGCAGTTCCTCTCCCAGTGACACATCCTGTCATCCTTTCTGCAATGTTAGCACTTCTTGTAATCTTGGTGCTTATTTGAGTGAATATTGCAAAGAGACAATATACTACAGTTTTACAATACACTACTTGGAATACAACTTCAATGTATTCTGTTAACAAGGATACTTTGTGTTACGTTGTATCATGGCCGTTTCAGTCCAGTGTTTCAAATGGGGTTAGTTAGCCCTGGCTGTGAAGCCGGTTCGACGCTACCGACTTCCTGCCACGCTCTTTACCCATTTAGCTATGTCGTTCACCACTTCTTCTGAAACATTTGAAGGAACAGCGTATTCAGCGGGAGAGCTCTTCCCGGTGCCGCTGATAAACAAATGGTTCAAATCCGGGTATGTCTTAATGACCACATTTGGCTTACCCGGGAGAGCCGCCTTCCAACCCTCAAGATCTACCATGGTAACCTGGTAATCCCGTTCTCCCTGCAAGATGAGGATTGGCAGGGCCAAACCTTTGGCTATCCCGGCCTGGTCATGAGCAGCAAGGTCATCCCAGTAAGCTTTGGGAGCACCAAAAACCATCTCACCTTCAGCCATCTTCCCTGATTTAATCCTCTCTACTGCAGCTTTTGCTTCCTGAATCTGCTGTGACTCGGTCTCGTCTACGTGTCCATCAAGGTTGGCTAAATACTCAATCTGCTCAGGTATTAGATCAACCAGGTTCCTGCTCGTGGCCGCCATCATCACAAGGCCGGCTATACGTGTGTCTGCATCTGCCTCTGTATCGGCCTCCGAACCTGAACCTGAAGCCCCGTCACCCGCGGCGCCCACACCCGGAACAGTCCCACATGCTTCTGCTATTCTCGGCCCAACGGTGGCGCCCAGGCTGTGCCCAACCACGAATATCCTATCAGGGTCAATTCCTTCTACAGTCTTGAGGAGTCTAACAGCCAGTACAGCATCATCAACAGCCTCTTCCTTAACGGTAATATTCTTGGCTTCCTCGGTATCAGGGCTAAATTCAACTGCGTGCTCCTTGGTTCGTTTTTCATAGCGAAGCACTGCAATGCCTTTTGAAGCCAATCCCCAGGCCAGGTCCTTAAAGGGCTTGTTGGGGCCGATGGTTTCATCTCTGTCGTTAGGGCCTGAACCGTGAACCAGAACCACTGCCGGAACCAGTGCGTCACCGGCAATGCCCGCAGGCATTGACAAAGTCCCCGGAAGGGCCCATTTTCCTTCGCCAACAACAACTTCTCTTTCATCAAACAGATCCTGGTTTGCGTACTCCGGAGGTTGATACTCATTCGACTCAAAAGTCCCAAGCCACATACCGGAAATCTTGCCCTGGTTATCGAAAACCACTTTTATGTCCAAGGAACCCTTTTCAAAAAGGCTGGCCACATAAACGACCCGGTAGCCGGCCTCCTCTGTGAACCTGGTTCTAGCGGTCTTCTCCCAATTTCCGGCTTGAGATATAGTCGCCGTCCAAATATCCTCAAGTCTTGAAGCAGGTGCAGCCACGGCCATTTTCTTGTCAAACTCCTTACGTGCATCCTCGTACCTGCCTTGGGCCATGGCGGCAATCATCTCTTTAGCCATACCTTCCAGTTCCTCTTGAGCCTTCAGCGGCTCATCAGGCTGTTTGGGCTTGCAGGCAGACAACAGTAAGCCAAAGCAAAACGCCACAACCAAAACCAAAGGCACAGTGTTAGCGAATGTAAACCTAATATTTTGCGGATTCACAGTAAACACGCCCTTCTGGCATTCCATTCCCCATACGTCTTCGCACATACATCCTCATTATATATCTTCATTAATTATATCAACGCAATCCTGGCACCTGCCGAAGATAAGGCACATTCACAAAGCATCTCGCGAGCCTGTCGGATATTCCATTACGTATTAACAGCAACGCAAGCAACATGGTTCAAATCTGCAAAACATCTTAGGTTGATATGGCGTCCTATTTCTCAAAACAGACACAGGCCTTTCTACAAGTTTCACCTTTTCTTTCTTAGCCTCTTCCGCTAATGCCGGGTCGATATCACCCTGCCTTGCCATAAGAGCCAGAACCACAATCCTTCTCTGCTCTGCCAAATCTATATTATGATACGGCGAGTAGATCTCAGGGCCCTTAATAATTCCGGCCAGCATAGCTGCTTCAGAAAGCCCCAGTTGGTTTACGGGCTTGCCAAAATAAAATCTTGATGCCATTTCACATCCATAGGTTCCATGGCCGAAATATATGACATTTAGATACATCTCCAGAATTTCATCTTTGGAGTAACGCATCTCGAGTTTGATAGAGTAAATTGCTTCGATAATTTTCCGTTTCAATGTTCTGTCTTGTGTCAAAAATAGGTTCTTAGCCAGCTGCTGAGTAATAGTGCTCCCGCCTTCTACTATCTCACCGGCTTTTAGGTTTCTCATGAATGCTCTTCCAATAGAACTAAGTTCAATGCCTCTGTGCTTGTAGAACCGTTTGTCTTCCACTGCCACCACGGCTTTTTTCAGGGTGTCAGGTATTTCATCAGCTACTACAACCACCTGGTTTTCGTCAAACAATGGGGAATCAGTATTTTGCCCGGTAACAAAGACTTCAAGAACCTCCGGGATATTAGCCTCGGGCAAGGGTATTACTGCCAAAAACGTGATAAACACACCCGCCAAAACCAGAACCATTGCCAAAACTACCTTTACAACAGCATTTCCCGAATTTGCCGGCGTAAATTTTGGTTGCATGTGCTGAGGCTGGCAACCAACCTGTACCTCTGAAGAACCGCTCATTTTCTGTGTTCTATGAGCACTTGCCACATCTATTACTCCTTTCTACTATTGCAACCCGCAGTTGGAACAACTTACGTGTTGCTCTAAACCGCAAACCTTCATTCCTTATTAACATTCGTCAGTTTTGCGATGCCGCTATTCAACCTGTTCTACGACCGGTGCCACAATAGGGAAAGATTGGTAAACCGGTTGAGAGATTGGCTTTGTGCTCAGCATAACCGGAAATTCTTACATAAGGCCTTTCTAAGCCTTACAATTTCCTTACTTTTTTCAGAACACATACCAGGCTACATATGGAGTACAGCCTATCAGCGCCTGTCACTCTCCCCGGATACTATAGCATTCATGTATGCCTTTCTTGAAATAAGTAAGTATGTCACCTGAAGCACCAAGAATACTCCAATAGGCGCTGCAACGTATCGTGCCGTTGAGGCTGGAGACGTTAGCACCACAGGCATAGACTCTATGGCTGCCGGTTCAGACAAAAGAGTTTGTACCAATGCCTTGAAGGCAAACAGGCTATGGACAATCCCCACTGCGAAAGGAGTGAAGAACAACACACCTGCCTGTCTTGTTACTATAGTTCTTATCTCTCGCCATGATACTCCTAGCCGTCTCATTGACAAGAACCTGGCCCGGTCTTCTTCAAGGTCTGTAAAGAACCGAAAGTGAAGCATACTGCCTATTCCTAAAGAAAACAGTACTGTAACAAATAAGGCAAGAAACATGACCAGGCTTCTCGTCTGCCTGGTTTCTTGATATGGTACAACCCGGGACGAAAAATCCAGTATCTCGCAATCAAATTGCTCTGCCTGTTCGTTGAGTAATGCCCTGATCCGTTTTACTGCATCAAAAGACTCAGTCCAATTACCAATCTCGTAACTTGCAAGTACCAAATTGTCTTTAGGCGCCGCTAGCTTAAGAAGCCTTTGCATCTCACCCGAATCAACTACAAGAACCCGGGAGTACGGAGAATTCATAATGGGCAGCAGTATTTCCTTATCAACTACAAAACTCATTTTGTCTTGTTCTGAGCCTTCACCTCTCCAAGGATACCGGGACTCAAGGCATCCCTGGACTGTAGTGGGAAATTTAGCATTCCATGTCCAGTGATAC
>DUTL01000268.1 GCA_012842105.1 Candidatus Fermentithermobacillaceae bacterium
ACCGGGGAGAATGGCCTGTTGCTCCAAGCGTTCGGCCTATGGCACGGTTTTCCAGTTTTACCACTATACCATCTATGTCATAAGAGAGCGCATGCCTCTTTTCCTGCCAGGTGGAGATTACAGCCAAAACCTCACCTATGGACCGGCAGTATTCGTAACCCGGTATAGGAAAGCCAAGGGTTTTGAGAAGTTCAAGGCAATTGGCCTCGCTATCGGGTATCTGTACATGGGCACCTCTCATATCTCTAATCTCATAGAACAAAGCTCTCAAAGGCCTTGACGCTGTCACCCTGGGATCAATCTGCCTCAATGAACCGGCGGCAGCATTGCGGGGATTGGCAAAAACAGCGAGCCCGCTTTGCTCTCTTTCCTTATTAAGCCTTTCGAAATCATCTCTTGGCAGAAACACTTCTCCGCGTACTTCAAAATACGCAGGCGTTTCTTCTTTGGAGCTACGCAGCGCCAGAGGCACTGAATGTATGGTTCTTACGTTGGCAGTTACATCCTCGCCGGATACTCCGTCTCCGCGGGTAAGCGCCATGGCAAACTTACCGTTTTCATAACGCAGAATCACTGAAAGCCCGTCTATTTTTGGCTCGACCACGTAATCCAGCTCTGTTGCTCCCGAAATCTCCCTGGCTTTCCGGTCAAAGTGACGCAGCTCTCCTTCAGTAAAAGCATTTGCAAGGCTGAGAACTGCCCGGGTATGAGGCACAGATCTGAACATAGAAGATAACTGCCCCCCTACACGCTGGGTAGGCGAATCAGGAGTTACGAGTTCGGGATACTGCTCCTCGAGTTGCTGCAACTCCCTGAACAATCTGTCGAACTCGGCGTCACTGATGGCCGGATCGTCAAGCACGTAGTAACGATACTGGTTTTCGACTATAGTCTGCCTGAGCTCAGAGATTTCCTTAGCCGCCTTCTCCCTGGGAAAGGCATCGCCGGTATTGCCCATTTTACCCCCTCCTACAATTCATCCCAGGCCAGTGTGTGCAGTTCCAAAAGATCCTCAGGAATCTCCTTGATAAACCTGGAAATCCCTGTCAGGTTAGTTCCGTAGTATGTCTCCCTGTAAGCAGCCAGAGTAAGATACAGAAGTTCCTTTGCCCGGGTCATGCCTACATAACACAGACGGCGCTCTTCCTCGATCTGGTTCGCGTCACCAATAGATCTGGCATGGGGAAGAAGCCCCTCCTCCATCCCAGCGATGAACACTACGTCGAACTCAAGCCCTTTCGCTGCATGAAGCGACATCATCACACAGGCATCTTTATCCTCGTCATACATGTCTTGAGCGCTTGCAAGCGCTTGATTCTCGAGATAATCATAGAGAGTTTCGCCCTTGGACGTAGACAGCCTCATAGAAACAAGGAGCTCCTCCAGGTTTTCAAGCCTTGACTCATTCTCTCTCGAGTCCTTATTCAAGAGGCGGCGCCTGTATCCTGTGTTTTCCAAAATAACCGCCATGATCTCGTGGGTTGGCATGTTTTCCACTTCTGAGACGTCTTTGAGAATGGCGCCCAGTTCTTCTGCGGCCTTCTTTCCCGGCCTGGTTAACCTGGGAATCTCTGATGCCCGGCATAATGCCTCAGTAATGCTCAAACCCTTTTCATCTGCATAATCAATTATCCTGCGTACGCTGACCGGGCCAAGCCCCCTGGGCGGCTCATTAATGATTCTTTCCAGCGAAATGTAGTCCCTGGGATAAGCTATTAGGCGAAGGTAACTGATAGCATCCTTGATCTCTTTTCTCTCGTAAAATCTGAGCCCGCCCACAATCGTATATGGTATGCCAACACGCATAAATGCGTCTTCCAGGTTTCTGGATTGGGCGTGTGTACGGTACAGCGCAGCAATGGACCCAAGAGGCCTTGTGGCAGAAAGCCGGAGTATCTCTTCGGCAACGAATTGTGCTTCTTCATTCTGGTCCCGGCTTATGGAGACAACGATAGGAGACCCGCCTTTCCTGGACGTCCACAGCCGCTTGTCTTTTCTGAAGTAGTTCTTGGATACAACATGATAAGCCCCGTCAAGGATTACCTGGGTGGAACGATAGTTTTCTTCCAGCTTGACCACTTTACATGAGGGGTAATCTTTCTCGAAATCCAGGATATTTCGAAGATCAGCGCCTCGAAACTTGTATATGCTCTGGTCGTCATCGCCTACAACAGCCAAATTCTTATGAGAAGCCGCAAGAATCTTCGTCAGCTCGTACTGGGCCCTATTAGTATCCTGGTATTCATCTACAAGTATGTGCCTGAATTTATCCTGGTACTTCTCACGTATTTGCCCATTTCCCTTTAGCAGCAAAACAGCCTGCATAATCAGATCATCAAAATCCATGCCGTTAAGTTCTGCCAGCCTTCTCTGATACAAAACGTATGCCTGAGCCACTTTTGTTTCATAAAATGATGAGGCTTCTTTTGCCAGGGTGCCTGGACCCCACAACTTGTCTTTTGCACTCGATATACTCCTCAAAATACTTGAAGGATTGTATTGCTTTTCAGACAGGTTCATTTCTTTGAGAACCTGCCGCATTATGCGTATCTGGTCTTGAGAATCCATTATTGAAAACCGGCCCGGCTTGCCGATTGCCGGATACTCAGTGCGCAGAATTCTCAAACAAGCAGCATGAAAAGTCATAGCCCAAATCCCGGCGGCCCTTTCTCCAAGAATCGCCTGAATACGGCTTTTGAGTTCATTTGCCGCTTTGTTTGTAAACGTAATCGCCAGAATAGACCATGGGTTTACTCCTTGAGAAATCAGATATGCCACGCGCCTGGTAAGAACCGTGGTCTTACCGCTGCCGGCGCCGGCAAGGATCAAAAGCGGCCCGTTCATATGGGTTACCGCTTGCTTCTGTGGTTCATTGAGCCCTTTAAGAATTTCCTTTGATTGCGTGTACCCTACCGGGTTTACCTTTGCCAAAATCAATACACCCCATTGGGAATACTTGAACACCTAGATTATAACGGATATGCTCGCGGCGGGGCAAAACATTGAAAACCAC
>DUTL01000366.1 GCA_012842105.1 Candidatus Fermentithermobacillaceae bacterium
ATGTATTTGAATGCTTGGCCGGGACTGAAAGCCGCAAGGGATTTGAGCACAATCTGAATCTTCGGGGGCTAGAGTTAGCTAGAGAGTTTCTGGGAGATGACTCTTTTCGCGGCTACGTATGTTATGCCCCGAATGGTGAAGCTGCAAGCGCTAGAATTGCATTGTATGAACATGGCGGTACAGCTATCGGCTGGGTATCGGGGACAAAGACTTCATATTTGAACACTGGAGCAGCTCAATTGCTAAACTGGTTCACATTCGAAGATCTTTACCATAGTGGCGCAAAGCGCTTTGACTGGGCGGGCGCAAACATCAGATCTGTTGCTGCAGCAAAAGCGTCTTGGGGTGGTGACCTAGTACCATTCTATATGATTCGCCAACCGGGCCTTAAATACATATGCTGGAGCATGTATGACGCATGGCGTTTTCAGCGAGGTCTGAGATAATCCCGTGGCAGAAATGTACAATGTCTCCACCCAGGTAATTGGACAATACGTTATCGTTAATTGGAAGCATTGTGTTTGGCGGCAGGAGGAGATAGCGGTATGATTGAACTTTTGATTACACATCCGCCAAGCTATGAACCTGAGAGAAGATACATATACGAAGTTATGTTTGGTGAGTTTCTGGGGCTCACGTATAAAACGAAAGTCGGAGATGAGCCATATGTTACAGTAATATCTGTACGCGATGATCCGAGCGAGAAACGCCTCATTGTATGTGACGCATTGTTTGCAATAGAACTTGACAAGTGGCTTACAGAGGACTCCCTACCACGTCAACAACTAGACAGGTGGATACTGCCGCATACTCTCTGCGATATGCCTAAGGTGTCATCCGAGATTCCGGTGATATACGGGCGGAGCATAGAGGGAGATTCGTACTACGCGGAACGTGATGGTAACATCTTACTAGGCCTTGATGTATTTGGCAGCGTATTCTTCATGCTTACTCGTTACGAAGAAGTAGTAAAGAGTGATAGGGATGAGCATCGGCGTTTTCCGGCGGCGGCTTCGCTGGCTTACCAAGAAGGATTTCTCGAGAGGCCAATTGTTAACGAATATGTAGAGATACTATGGGGTTGCATGAAACAGTTATGGCCATATTTACAAAGAAAGAGTCATTGCTACCAGCTGCACCTGACTCACGATGTGGACTATCCTCGTGCAGTTGCAGGCAAACCATGGCATTTTGTGTTCAGGGATAGCTTAGCTGACGTAGTTAAGCGCAAGGATGTTGGTCTGGCTTGTCGCCGAATACATGCCCGGCGCCTTGCTAGTCAAGGAAACTTCGCGCGTGATCCCTACAATACATTTGATTTACTTATGGATATTAGTGAAAGGCATGCGATAAATAGTGCGTTTTACTTCACAGCGCACGAGTCTTGTGACAGATTGGATTCCGACTATTCTATTCAGGACCTATGGATTCGTAAGTTGCTTGTGCGGATATCCGAGCATGGACATGAGATTGGGTTTCACGGTAGTTACCATAGTTACAATAACCGCATGCAAGTGGCTGAGGAGGTAGAACGGTTCAGGCAGGTTCTTCGGGAAGAAGGCATAGATCAGGACATCCTAGGTGGCCGCCAACATTATTTGCGATGGGAATGCCCCACCACATGGGATATATGGGATCAACTGGGTATGGATTATGACTCCACCTTGGGTTTTGCCGATTGTGTTGGTTTTAGATGCGGTACTTGCTACGAATACCCTGTGTTTGATTTGGTTGAAAGGCAATCACTGAACCTAAGAGAACGGCCACTAATAGTAATGGAAAGAAGCCTCATGTCGGCTCAATTCGCAGGCCTCTTCTTGTG
>DUTL01000269.1 GCA_012842105.1 Candidatus Fermentithermobacillaceae bacterium
CTATGATCATTCGCCTTCCACACCTTGTTTCTCCTCTAATGCCTCAGGCTCAACATGCACAACTATGTCACCTGAAATCCTGGTTTTAAGGGCATTCTCTATGACATAGTTGTGCATGTTGAGCCTGAGGCATTAGAGGAGAAACAAGGTGTGGAAGGCGAATGATCATAGTATCGCTCTTGACAATCAAGGTATAGGGGGGCTTCCATTGAAGGTATTCATATCTTGCGATATCGAAGGTATATCGGGCATAGTCCACGGTTCAAGCCAGACTTCGTCTGACGGCAGGGACTATGGCAGGGCACGTGAACTTATGACCCAAGAAGTCAATGCAGTTATTGAGGGGGCAGTGCGAGGGGGTGCTACCCATATCCTGGTGAATGACTCTCATGGTTCAATGAGAAACATTCTTATCGAAAAACTTCACCCTGCTGCAACCCTGCTTACAGGTTCACCTAAACCCCTTTCGATGATGCAGGGCATAAGCAGCCACTTCGACAAGGCCATGTTTGTGGGGTACCATTCCCGGATGGGGACGCCCGGTGTTCTGAGCCACACTATTTCAGGCGGTTCAGTGGCGAATGTATGGATTAACGATATTATTGTAGGCGAGACAGGAATCAATGCCGGTATTGCCGGCTTTTATGGCGTGCCTGTTGTGCTGGTGGCAGGCGACAATGTAGTGGCAGAGGAAGCCAAGGAACTTCTGCCACATGTGAAAGCCGCTGTTGTAAAGGAAGCTGTAAGCCGTTATTCTGCAAAATGCCTGCCGCCTGAAAAGGTAAGGCAACTTCTGATCGAGTCTGCCCAAGAGGCTCTTAAGATTCAAGGCAAGCCCTGGCTCCCGGATTCCCCGGTGACTTTCAAGATTGAATTTAAGGATTCAGGGCTGGCTGAGGGGGCGGCTCGTATGCCCTACACCAAGCTGCTGGAACCAAGGACTGTGTCGTTTACCGCTGACGATTACATAACAGCATTTATGGGCCTGCGCTGTATGATTGCTCTCTCCTAGGGGAAGCCAGGTAGGAGTTTTTGTATAAGCAAGTGTTTCGGTGTGGCACTGGCACTCAAGACGCCCCGGAGGTTGGCGCCTCCGGGGCAGATAACTTCTAAATCCTCAATAGCAAGCCTGCAAGAACTGCCGCCCTCTCAGGAAGGCTGGATACCACAACGTGCTCGGTGACGGCGTGGCCGTCATCACCCACTGCGCCGAGCCCGTCAAGCGTGGGAATACCAAGAGCCGAGGTGAAGTTGCCGTCGCTGGCTCCGCCGGTACCTGACTCTGCCAGTTCAATTCCCATCTCGCTGCCTATTGCATGTGCCAGTTTAAAGAGCCTGAGGTTGTTTTCGTTCCTCTCCATAGGGGGCCTTTCCAATTCTCCCTGCACTGCAAGGGTTATCCTTGGATCAACAGGTTTGAGCCCCAGAATCTTTGGAACAACCTCTTTTGCGGCGTCAATGGTTGTTACCCTCAGGTCAACGCTGAGGGAGGCCTGCTCTGCGACTACGTTAGGCCTGGTGCCTGCTTTGACGACACCCACATTTACGGTTGTGCCTTTTTCCAGATCGGTTAGACTGTGCAAACGAAGTATCTGATGGGCAGCTTCGGTTATGGCCGATATTCCTTTCTTGTAGTCCGCACCTGCATGGGAGGCGCGGCCTTGAATGGCGACTATGAAGTCGCCTACTCCTTTTCTCCAGGTCTTGAGGGCTCCGCCCCTGACAGGTGGTTCAAGCACAAGCACAGCCGAAGCTTTTAGCGCTTCACTTTCGATAATGGGCCTGGATGAGGGCGAACCTATTTCTTCATCGGAATTATGCAGGACGATGATTTTCTTGGCTGGAGAAAGCCCCATGTCTTGGAGAGTTTTCACCGCAAAGATAGCTTGCACAATTCCGGCTTTCATGTCATAGGCGCCCGGGCCGTATGCTTTCCCGTTCTCCACCCGGAAAGGCCTTTTCTGTGTCTCTCCTGCATCCCACACTGTATCCATGTGGCAAAGAAGCAGGATACTCTCACGCCCTGACCCCCATTCAACTTTCACATGGTCTCCATATTCTTCTTCCCTGAGCGTTGTTACATTGGTTCCCAGGCTCTGCCACTGCCGGGCGACCAGGCCGGCGAAGCGGTCCATGTAAAGTTTGCCGGTGCTTGGCGAATCTGTATTTGTAAAGGCCTCTAGCAATTCAACCATTTTATCCTGGTATGACCTCAGGTAATACAGATTCGCCAAGCACCGGCAAACTTTACATGGACCGCTTCGCCGGCCTGGTCGCCCGGCAGTGGCAGAGCCTGGGAA
>DUTL01000270.1 GCA_012842105.1 Candidatus Fermentithermobacillaceae bacterium
AAAAGTGGCGAATCAAGAGATTCAATAACCGGATCTGAGCTATCACCGGAGATGTCTATTAGTTGTTCATTCAGTGTTACTGACTTGATCCCGGTACTAGGCCCGTTCATGTTTTCAATTAGGACCTTGCCGGATCAAATCAGTAACACTGAATGAACAACTAATAGACATCTCCGGTGATAGCTCAGATCCGGTTGTTGAATCTCTTGATTCGCCACCTTTGCCTAATGGCGCAACAGGCATTCCCTTGAAACAACTGGTGATCACAAAGCCTGCCCAGGGCACTTACGACCTGGTTATCGAACCAAAGGCCACAGGCACCCTTGAACCCGGGGCCACAGCTTTTGAGTTTGCCGTGTTCGGCGACAGCCAGGGGCGCAATTCAATCCTCGGCAAAGTGATTGAAGGCGTAAACACAGAAGACATCGACTTCGTGGTACACCTGGGAGACATGGTCCCGTCAGGCAAGCAATCAGAATACGATGCATTCTTTGAAACCATGGCTCAGCTAAAGTGCCCGTATTACGCAGTTCCCGGTAATCATGATACCCGGGGAGACGGCCCAAACATATACATGCAACATTTCGGCCCCATGGAATACTGCTTTGACTATAGGGGCCACCGTTTTGTTTTCGTCAACAGTAGTGAAGCAGTTCTTACAGATTCCCAGTTGGATTGGCTTGAAACGGTGCTTGGCGAAGGTGTGCCCGGCTTGATTTTCATGCACGTACCCGCCTTGGACCCCAGGGGCGATGACCATGCATTTGTAGATCAAGAATCTGCGTCTAGGTTTGTTGACCTGGCAACAACTCCTGAGTACAGGGTAAGGGCAGTGTTCTCAGGACATATCCACATGTTCCATGAAAGACATAAACCGGTTCAAAGTACTGATGCAGGAGCTGTCATCCACGAAACGGCAGACAGCCTCCAAGAAACTCAACAGGCTGAACCAGACTCCGGGCAAACAGCCGGGCAACCGGATGAGCAACCGGCGACCTCAGTGCCGGAAGAGCTGCCTGAACGCCAGGTGCTCTTCGCTACAAGCGGCGGTGCAGGGGCAGGATTATACGAAGTGCCTGAAAAAGGCGGATTCCACCACTACGTTGTGGTAAAAGTCAGCGATGAGGCCGTTTCACTGGAAGTACGAAAAATCAAAGCGCCCGAACAAGCGCTGGATCTGGTTATCTTAGGCAAACATCCGGGGGAAATAGTTCTCACTCCGGAAGAACTTGAAGCCATGGCTAACCGGGAAAGCAGAAGTTCATTCCAAAACCAATTTGGGAACTACAGGGGTGAAGGAATTTACGGCGGAATTCCCGTAAGAGACCTGGTTGAATTGTGCGGCGGAATGGACGAACAGGACGAACTGGTAGTATATGCGTCAGATGGCTATTCACAAGTTTATGCTTACCAAAACGTTTTTCCTGAGACTGCAGGCTGGCACGACATACAAGGTGACATGATTCTTGCAATAACCATGGACGGGCAGCAACCGCCCGAGTGGGGTGAAGGCTACAGAATCTTGTTCCTCCCGGAAGACGAGATATACGACAACGAAGACTGTGCAAAGACTTCGGTAGAAGGCCAGGGTTGGAACCTTTATGCATCTGCCGGAGCCAGGTGGGTAAAACACGTAGCCAGATTGGAGGTCCGCAAATGCCAGAGCAAGTAACAATTGAACCCACGCCAAACCAGATCAAGAAGCCCTACAAGTTCTCAAACCGGGACCTTCTCATAATTGCAATACTGAGTGGGCTCGGCGGAGTAATGAGTACCTATATAGGTTATCTTGGAAACCTGATAAACCACATATTGGGAGTGCCGTTCGGGGCAGGCCAGTTTCTTGCGGGCTTGCATGTCATTTGGATCATGCTTTCAGCAGGCCTGGTAAGACAAACAGGAGCTGCCACAGCATGTGGCCTCCTCAAGGGAATTGTGGAACTCCTTACAGGCAGCACACATGGCTCCATCATCGTGGTTGTCAGCTTTGTGCAAGGCCTGTTGGCAGACCTGGTGCTCGCAGCCATGAAGAAGCGCAACCCCATGACCTTCGGGATCGCAGGCGGCGTAGGGACTGCCGCAAATGTCATCGTGTTTCAACTGGCATACTTCTCAGGGGCCAGAATTAGCTACCTGCTTTTAATGACAGGCGTGTCATTCTTGTCAGGCGTGCTGTTTGCAGGGCTCCTCGGCCTGAGCGTCCTGGACACTCTAAAGCAGATACGGCCTATTAGATCAGGAACCTTGTTCAATCCAGAAACGGAACAGCCGGGCTATGGGGTTTCAGCAACCGCCAACCAGGCATCAACCGGTAAGGGCTCAGCAAGGCACGCACCGGCCAGCCAAGCGTCAGCCCGGCAAACGCCGGAATCAAAAAGGTTTTTCCGGATCTTCACGGCCATAGTCATAGTAGCCTTTCTTGCAGGTTCCGTGTATTACTTTGCCACTATCTATGAATTTCCGTGGAAGGGCGCTCAGTGCAGCATTGAAGGAAACGTGGAAAATCCAATGTCTTTTAATCTGGCTCAGTTCAGAGAAGCCGAAACCACTATCGTGGCTGAACTCACCGGCCAGGTAACCCATGTTCCTCCCCAGGAGTACACAGGCATCCCGGTAAACTTTATTCTCAAACAAGCCAAGCCCAAACCTGGAGCAAAAACACTCTATGTAGTGGCAACTGACGGCTACAAAGTCGAGTTTGAGTTGGAGACAGTGATTAAAGACGACAATATGCTTCTCATTTTGGAAGAAGACGATACCCTGAGGCTCATAGCAGCGGAATATGCAGGAGGTTACTGGGTCAGGCAAGTAAGCGCGCTCGTAATCGAGTGAAACATTCCGGCTCAATGGCAAACCGTCCAGGCCGGGCCACCCCCGACTTGCCGGTACGGCCCTGCCCTGCTTCAATAGTCGTAAACGATCATTAGGTAGGCGTTGTGTGAAATGCCGGTCCAGGTTCTTGGCATACTGAGCCAGGTTCCGCAACACGGTGGAAAGGTGGAAGGTTGTTGCCCCCTCTTGTCAAGGTTAAAGGCCTGACTTTCAAGTATGTCACAGCAAAGGTGCCTGCACTGCAAGACATATCTTTCAGTGTCAACAAGGGCGAGTTCGTGTGCATAACAGGCCCGAGCGGTTGCGGCAAGTCAACCCTGGCCCTTACCCTCGCCGGGTTCATACCCCATATGTACCGCGGCAACTTGGAGGGAGACGTTTTTGTTGACGGCCATAACACAAGAGACATGTCACCTGGAGCCCTTGCAGGAACAGTGGGCCTGGTACAGCAAGACCCGGAAGCTCAGTTGTGCACTTTGACGGTGATTGACGAAGTAGCATTCGGGCCGGAAAACTTGTGCCTCCCTCAGAAAGAAATCCGAGGCCGTGTAAAATGGGCTTTGGCCGCCACAGGCGCCACAAACTTGTTGCACAGAAATGTTTATACTCTTTCAGGCGGAGAGAAACAGCGTGTTGCCATTGCTTCAGTGCTTGCCATGACTCCCAAACTCCTTATTCTGGATGAACCCACTGCGAATCTAGACCCAAGAGCCACCGCCAGGATCCTTGATATTATTCAATCGCTACGCCACGAAAGGGATATGGCAATCATAGTAATCGAACACCGACTGCATAAACTTCTTCCTTATACCGACCGGTTGATAACAATGGATCAAGGAAGAATCATAGAAGACAGTGCGCCCGATCAAATGTTTGTTTCCGCGGCATACAATGCCGGCCATGCTGGCAGGGGCCAGAGTTGTGCCAAACATGAAGGTGATGAAAGTGATACAGGTGATACAGGTGATACAGGTGATACAGACGATGCACGTGATACAGACGATACAAGTTATGTAAATGATGCAAGTGATGCAGACACTGTAGGCTATCAAGGTGACGGAGCCGCTGAGAAACAGGCAGTGGACGCACGTGATACGCGGTCCGGTGCAGTGCCTGCAATCAAAGGGCAGCCGTACAGCATGCTTTCAGTTTCAAACCTTACAGTTGAGTACGATGGCAGAAAAGCACTGGACAATGTGAGCTTTAGCCTGTATCCAGGTGAGATAGTCGCGGTAATGGGCGACAATGGAAGCGGTAAAACCACCCTGCTCTCGGCCCTGTTGGGCCTGATCCAACCAACCACAGGGACCATTGAGTTTTACGGCAAAGACATATCTGGCCTGCGTATAGCCGAAAGGGCCAGTGTTATGGGGTTGTCGTTTCAGAATCCCAACCATCAGATCACCGAAAGCACTGTATGGCAAGAAGTTGAACTTCCAAGGCTGAATTTTGGGGTACGGCCTGACGTAGCGCTTCCTCCAACTTCCCCCGCATCAGATTCGAACGATCAAAGCGCCGCTCGCGGTACACAAAGCAAAACACGCAAGCTACATAGAATACAGGGCAATGAAAATCAACGGCCCGAACCGGAGCTGAGCCGGCTCTTGTTAGACTTCGGCCTGTCAGAACACGAGGATCAGAATCCATTTGCATTGAGCCACGGCCAGAAGAAGAGGCTGAACATTGCGTCTTTGCTGGGTTACATGCCCCATGTGCTTCTGCTTGATGAACCTATGGTAGGGCAAGATCCTGCAAGGCAATCGATAATAGTCAAAAAACTCTGTGAGTTCAGCGAAGGTGGGGGCCTTGTCATCATGGTTTGTCATGAACCTTCGACGATCTCCAGGTGCTGTACGCGGGCCTTGTTCTTTCAAGCGGGAACGCTCCTGGTAGATGAGCCATTGAACAGCGCCTTCGCCGCGTTCGGGGCCATGGGCAGAACGGAATACCTGCCGCCTGCGTTGCATCCAGCGTGTTCGGCTGAACCTCGATCCGGTAGGCCCGGGTGCCGGAGCGGTAAGCCGCGCACCGGAATTCTCCCGGCCAACCAAGAGCTTGTAGAATCAGCCGGCGCTGCGGCACCGGGTACCGGTACCGGTACCGGGCTGTTCGGACTGGGATACGTACCCGGACGAAGCTTGCTGCACCAAATGAACCCCCTGGTAAAGATGGTGTTGCTTGCAGCTTTTACTATCACGGTATTTGCAGTGAAGTTCTTGCCCTGGCAGTTTATCCTGTTCCTTTTGATGCTTTCCGGTTACGGGTTAGCCGGCCTGGGGCCTGGTTTCTTCGTTAGTAAGGCACGTATGATCCTTAGATTTTGCTTCTTCATCCTCTTGATCCAGGTGATTTTCTGGCATGAAGGGCACATCGTCTGGTTCTTCAGCATTGCAGGGCTGCGGATCTCTGTTTGGAGTGAAGGCTTGATAAGAGGTGCCGGCATATCCCTTCGGTTCCTCAATGTAGTAGGTTCAAGTTACTTATTTGTGTCGGTGACAAACCCCAATCAAATGGCATATGCGCTTATGCAGTCAGGACTTCCTTATAGATACGGTTTCATGCTGATTACGTCTCTCAGGTTTATCCCGTTGTTCAACCTGGAACTCACCCAGATCAGAAACGCTCAAATGGCCAAGGGAATCGACCTTCAGGACAAGTCCCTGAAAGGCCTGGCCAGGCAAGTCAGGCACACGTTTCTTCCCCTTCTGGTGTCGGCGCTTGAGAAAGTAGACGCTCTGACAATGTCTATGGAAGGAAGGGCTTTCGGGCTGCATCCTACGAGAGCATACAGAGTGGCTCACCGGGTGTCGAAAAAGGACGCTTTATTTCTAACTGTGGCGCTGGCTGTTCTGGCCTGCTTAATGGCTGTATCTCTGATCTCCCGTTGATGCGTTGTAGGGCCGGACTGCTGCGTTGTCACATACGGCTGCCTCCGGTACATCCTTCACCAGGCCACAGAAGCCTTCTTTCTGAAAGATTGCAAGTTTCTTTTGGATTATGTGCTTCTGGCGAGGCCGCCGGGAAGCAACTACCTTCATTGAAGAAGCGATCTCTTCTTGTATTCGGCGGATATCCTTGTATCCCGACAATTGCGTGTATGCCTCGATAAGTTCCCGGCACAAACCCACTTTCTCCGCAGTGAACATTGGATGTGTATCCAGTATTGAACAGCATATTTCACCAATATCTGCTGCCGGGTCTCCCTCTCTTGCTTGCTCAAAATCAACGCCTACAACAAAACAAGTGTCCGGCCCGGCAGTGGAATACGTGTCCCGCCCAGGCCCGAAACGAGCGCCAGGCCCAGGCTTCTTTTCAGACACGATGAAGTTCCTCAGGATTGAATCGCCCCGGAGCAGAGTAGTGCCCCTTGAAGCAGAGAACCGGCCATGGAACCCTGAATACCACTGCGCAAGGGCTCTCATGTACATACCAGGGGTTTCCCTGCCCAGAGAAATGTCCTGGTTCAAAACATCGCACAAGTTCTCTCCCGGAACATACTCAATGAGAAGGGCTGCCCCATTGGGCTCACAGTACTCCCCCAGGAGTTCAGGCACTCTTACGATAGGCTCGCCATGCCGCAACACACTTGCTTTTTCCAGCACAGATCGTTCCAGGGGCAACCTGTGTCTCAGCTCAGGCGAGTATATCTTAACGATACACTGAGAACCATCTCTCATCAGCGCCCTGAACACCTTGTTTCGCCGGCTGGCAAGCCTGACAGCGCGTTTGACTCCAACAGCCTGGAGAATCGTAGATACATCGTCTTCTTGCGGCATATGAATTCCTCACTTCAGTCAGTGGTCCTTTGGTGATCACTCATCAAGTTCAACCCGCCGTTCGTTGCAAGTACCGGCAGGCCGCTGGCTCAATCAATTTTAACCCAACCTGAATATCCAGTGTAGGTTAGTTTATACGGCGATGACAAAATACAGCTCAGCAATTCATAAACTTGCTCTCAACAAGCAGGAATATTGCTGTCTGCGCAGAATATCATCTACAGGAAAGGAGGTGGTGCCGGGTGATTGATCCACAAGGGCTGCTCGGCGCCTCTAATCCCAGCGGGAGGGCCGCCGGGTAGCGCCAATCCCCCCGGGGAGCAATCCCCGGGGTTTTTACTATCTACCGGCCCGCAAGTACTCTCGCCGCCAAAATCACCCCAATGGTACTCTTGGCATCCTCAAAAATGGGCTTCCCGCTATCGATCAGATCATGCACCTGGCTGAACGGTAATCGTAAAAGTTCTATGCTATCTTCATCTCCCTTGAGAGGGGCGGGCTTGAGGCCTGTGGCAATGAATATGGTCATCTTCTCAGTGGAGTAGCCAATGGCAGGCCAGTACAAATGGACGGGAATGAGGTTATCACAGTCATATCCTGTCTCTTCTCTGAGTTCCCTCCTGGCCGCCTGCTCAGGAGTCTCTCCGGGGTCAATTGTGCCTGCAGGTATTTCCACTGTGTACTTGCCGGTTGCATATCTGTACTGCCTCACAAGAAGAATGTTGCGTTTTTCGTCTATCGCTACAACTGATACAGTGTCGGGCCTTTCAACGATTTCCCTTGTGGTTTCCCGGCCGTGCCTGGTCAATACTGTATCTACCCGAACCGAAAGTATGCGGCCCTTGAAAACCGTTCTCTTGGATATGGGCGTTTCCATGGGGTTAACCTCCTAACCACGTGGGCCTTGGCAAGTCAATCTGCCTCAAGCCTCAACAGGCGATAGTACACTTCACCCTAACATACCACGGTGCCAACCTGTGGTAAAGATGGTAAGTATCTCTGAAGCACAGATCGGAGCTATACGCCTTCCTGGACGACACCTCCGCCAACGTGCCCCAATATGCGACACTCACCCTTGACATGCAATCTTGAAAGAAATGCGCCGCAAAAACTTTTCCACTAAAACAACTGCCTGCCGCGAGACAGTTTTGGGCCCGGCATCTTCACACAACTTGGAGGGAACTGGATAGCCGGCGTAGAATGAACCATCTAACAGTTTCCTAACACAGCAATTTCATCAAGACATCTTCATTGACATGATTGCTGAGACGGCTTGCTGTAAAATACCCAGTAACCTGGGATCATACAGAGTATACGAGGAGGGGTATGCTTGTACAATTTGAACCTTCATGACTACGCAGGACTCTTTTCAAGCTATACTGAATTGAGAGTGCAAGAAAACAGAATCGTACGCATTGTTTTCGTTAAGGGCAACAACACAGCCAATTCGCGTTCCGCAACCGGCGGAATGTCTGCGAGGGTATATAGCAACGGTTCATGGGGATTTGCGTCTAACCCCGAAATCTCTGAACACGCTGCCAAAGCAGTGATACAAGCCGCAACCGGCAATGCAGAGTTTCTCGACTCAAGGGAGCGCAAGCAAAGAGGCGCGCTTCCAGAATCACCGGTAACGTCCGAAAACGACTTCTCCACAAAAAAGGCACGCCTGGGGCAAAAAGAACTGGTTGAGTTTGTG
>DUTL01000271.1 GCA_012842105.1 Candidatus Fermentithermobacillaceae bacterium
CAGGTTCAAAATGCCCTGGCTGCTATAGCCATAGGATTTGAACTAGGCCTTTCGGCGGATGAAATTGCCCATGGCCTTCTTGGAGTTTCCCTCAGCCCAATGAGGCAAGAAGTGATAAGGACGAAACATCTTTCCATAATAAACGATGCCTACAACGCCAGCATTAAGTCTATGAAATCCGCTTTGGACCTCTTGTCTTTGCTGGGCAAGGGTAGAAGGGTTGCCGTTTTGGGCGATATGTTGGAAATGGGAGAATACGGGCCTGGCGCCCATCTGGAAGTTGGCAGGTATGCACGGACAAAAGCAGACGTTTTGGTGGCAATTGGCCCGTTGAGCGCCTATATCAAGCAGGGCTGGGATGAGACTGCAACCGCAACGGCTATTCCGTCGTCATGGTTTCCAGATAAGGAAAGTTCCAGTGATTTTCTGTCTGAGTTGCTCAAACCTGGAGATACTTGCCTTGTCAAAGCATCCCGGGGACTGGAATTCGAATGGTTGGTTGAGTTTCTCTTAGATTTGAACGCCGGCGCAGCAGGAGATGATCTACGTTGAAGTTCCTGGCATTGTACTTGCTCTCAGGGTTTGCTCTCTCGCTGGTTTTTGGAAAACTGTTAATTCCCAAACTGAGAGAGCTCAAAATCGGGCAACACATCCGGGCAGAAGGCCCTAAAACACATCATAAAAAGTCGGGAACTCCCACCATGGGAGGGCTGATATTTATTCTGGCCATTACTTTTTCACGTGCTGCTTTTTTTGCTGTGAACAGGGGCTTACCGTGCCGGGAGGAAATTCTGATTTGGGGGCTCATGGTTTCATATGGGCTCATTGGCTTCATCGATGATTACAGACAAGTGCGGCTGGGCCGTTCCCTGGGCTTGAGAGCCAGAGAGAAGATGGCGCTTCAGGTGCTTTTCGCTGCGTTGTTCATATGGTTTTTTGTGGATAGGGGTTCCCTTATCATAACGCCTTTTTCAGGCAGGCCCTTGGATATTGGAGTGTTGTACCCAGTTTTGGGCATAGTGCTAATTGCAGGCACAGGCAACGGCATGAACTTCGCCGACGGGCTTGACGGCCTGGCTGCAGGAGTGGCTGCAATTGGCCTTGGAGCTTACTCTTTTATAGCAAGTGGATATGCCAGGGCCATGAACAGGCCGGACTTGGCAAGTTTGAGTGCTCTTGCCCTATCTTCCGTTGGGGCGCTTCTTGGCTTTCTTGTGTATAATTACAATCCTGCAGAAGTGTTCATGGGAGACACTGGCTCACTGGCTTTAGGGGGGCTTTTGGCCGGTTATGCCATAGCGACCAATACTGAATTGGTATTTCTTTTCATAGCGGCGGTGCAGTTGATAGAAGTAGTTTCAGTAATAATGCAGGTTATCTCCTTTCAGGTGTTTGGCAAGCGGATTTTCAAGATGACGCCTTTACACCACCACTTTGAGCTTCTTGGATGGAGTGAAAAGCGTGTGGTACACCTGTTCTGGTTTGTTTCTCTGGTGATGGCGATTTTGGGGATTGCCTCAATGGCATATGTATAGATCAGGGGTGGTTACGAGTGAGGAGGAAGAGGGCAGACGGTATTGTGCGGAGAGGGAGTCCCGATTATATCCTATTTTTCACCGTGCTTACACTGCTCGCCCTTGGAGTAATCATGGTGTTTTCAGCAAGCATGGTTAGATCCCTTAGGTTCTACGGTAACGCTTACCACTATCTGGTGAGGCAGAGTTTATGGGCGGGGTTAGGTTTGGCCGGCATGTTCTTCCTCATGAATTTTGACTGCTGGCGCTACAGACGTCTGATTCCCTATGCCTATGCGCTATCCTTGGTGCTTTTGGTCTTGGTTCTCATTCCGGGCGTAGGGGAGATGAGGGAAGGGGCAAGACGCTGGTTGGGCATTGGGACTATCGGATTTCAGCCTGCAGAATTGGGTAAGTTCATAACCATTCTCTTCCTGGCTGACAGCCTTGCCCGTACCAGGGGCAAAATCAGACAATTTGTCAAAGGGCTTGGCCCGTATCTGGTGGCGCTTGGTGTTACTTTTGGGCTCATTCTGCTCGAACCTGACCTTGGCACTGCAGTAACCGCTGCCGGGGCAGCAGTAGTAGTTTTATACATAGCGGGTGCCAACGGTTTTCATCTGGTATTTTTGGGGCTGGCTTCGGCTCCTCTTCTTTACTACGTGATCATGGCTGAAGACTATCGTAGAAACCGTTTTCTGGCTTTTCTTGATCCATGGAAAGATCCGATCGGGTTTGGTTGGCAGATAATACAGGCCCTGTATGCTTTGGGGACCGGTGGGCCCTTTGGAACCGGCGTGGGTTTTTCCCGGCAAAAATGGTTCTACCTGCCTCAACCAGACACTGA
>DUTL01000272.1 GCA_012842105.1 Candidatus Fermentithermobacillaceae bacterium
AAAAAAAGGCGATTCCCACCTGGCATAACCCGATGGGAGCCGCACGCTAACATTCAAAGCCGGGCTTACCAATAACCACTCCCCGCATACATCACCTTCCACAGTGAGAGCCGCACACTGACATCCAAGGCCAATCTATCTGACCCCAATGTGAAACATATCTTGAAGAATGAATTGCATCCTTCCCAGCAAAACCGACACTCTTGACATGACTGTATTGGCGAAGGCGGCACCGAACGTGACGAGCAAAAAGACCTTGCCAACTTCGCTTACGGTTTTCATGGCCCCTTTACCGGTCTCAACTGTAAAGTAGAAATACGCAAGCACTGTCACTGCACCAAGAACGAACAGTATGTTGTTTATGCTGTTCAACGGCAAAAACGTCGCTTGAACTTGCGACAAGAATACCGCCGGTTGCCTTGTAAGAATATACCCAGAACCGATACCTAGCCAAAACCCCATAGGAATACGGGACAGCCAGCCAATCGTACCGAAAAACCGCGTGTACATGAGAAGCCCCGCCAAGATCGGAATGACATACCAAAACTTGCCGTCCTGGCCGATGTCCGATACAACTGTAGGCCTAATGTAGTTATTGAATGTCAAGGCTATTCCGTTAGCCGCGGTAATTCCGACGAGAACCGTCTCTGCTATTCGGAACAGCTTATTGTCTTTGTACAGGACCAAGGAAAATATGCTGATAGTAAAGAAAAGAGCAAGCCAGTTGCTTACAGTGGCGCTCATCAATAGCTCACCTTCCTTTTTTGCTTAGAAAATGGCCAAGGTTGCCTATTGCTATGAGCACAATCACGAGGACGTGGGCAGCTGACTGAGCGTCCATGCCCAAAATGGCGCTACCAGGATGGCTGGCAAGCAATTCATATTCGGCAGCACCACGCAGCCCACATATCAGCCCTTTGTACTGGCCTGAGGCGTAGTACGGCATTTCCCCTGGCACACTTATCGATGCTGTTCCCATCACGATGGGAACACCCGTAGGGATAGAGATCATACGAAGAATACTCTGCGCCGGGCTTGGAGTTACGTTGCTAAAGCAGACGATCAGGTCAGCCTGGGTAACCGAATTGAAATTCTTGGTGATCTCAAAGGAATCCAATCTTCCGCCGCCTATCTCGGAATAGGCCATTGCTTGAGGAAAATCGTCTATCATTTTCTGCAACAGTGCATCTGATATTGGTTTGTACCCTAAGTTAATCCAATCTACCCCGTAAACTGCGCCCATCTCATCTGAGAGAGATTTCATCACGTTCTGTGCTACCATGGCTCCTTCGTCAACAGCTCCCCAGGTTATGACCTTTACACCCTTTTCGAGAGCACGCCGGAACACCACGGTCAGCTGGGGATCCATTTCCACCAGGGAGTCAGTGCGGTACCCGACCACCAGAAAGACAGCACTACCCTCGGAAAGTGCTTCTATGCTGTTATGAAACGCCTCTGACTCAGCACCGGTCTTAATGGGAAGCCCCCAGGGCCTAACGATGGGCAATGATATTGCTATCAGCAGTATATAATAGTACCATCTTTGATCCAGGTTTTGTAGTTTATCCCATATATTCATTGTGACACCTCCTACTCGCCACCTGAGGCATATGGGCGGTCAAACCCAAGGAAAATACGTATTGCTGAAATCAAACCTCCCAGTGTAGCGCCAAATAAAACAGACCTCATAGTAGCTACACTTGGAATGTCCATGATCCACTTCGTCCACTGTCCCATGATTGGGAACAAGTACTCACCCAGAGGAGCTTTGCCGAGAAGGACAATGATGGCAGATGCCAGTAGAATTGCAGCGTCTCGAGTTTTCGCCCTGAAAGCTCGATAGGCGGCTGAAACGATGTAGAATGCCAGCAGAGCGTAAAATGTGGCTCCTAATGGAACAACAGTGGCATTGAAAATCCAAGAATATATTTCATTTGTGGGGCCTTTGACCAATCCCAAAATCAAGTAACCATACGTCAATATGAGGAGCAGGATTGACAAGTCCCAGTCTTCAGTTTTTCGCTTAATGCGTTTGCTGTGAACGGCAGTCAAGTTAACAAGGCCAAAGGCACAGACTACAGCGCTACTCACAGTAGACCATTGGTCCAGTTCTTGTTGCACCTTGGGTGCCACTCCGAAAAATACACAAATTAGGATTGTTACAGCTGCTACAGCTGTTACGGCATAGGGTAACGAACGTTTCACGGTTTATCACTCCTTCTCTAACTCCCTAGGAGTTCATTTAGCCAATCGACAGCGTTGGACGTGGCCAGAATAGAACCTAGAAGAACCAATCCTGTTACAATGAATTTACCCCAGTCTTCAACAACGATTGTGGCAATCCTGGCAGGTTCCTGAGTAAGGTAGGCAGCGGCAGCAAAAATCTCTTCGCCTATCAGAGCATAGTCGCAAGCTGCCACAAAGAAGGGAATCTGGCCGGTATTTGCAGTCCCGCCTATCTGGATTGCGCCAACCTGGGCCCCTGCTTCAGCGTACATCAGAGCATCGAAGGCAAAGTTGCCCATTAGAATCATTGATGCCGGACGTTCTTTGTAAATCATGCCGATAACTGCAATGGCGTAACCATAATAGTGGTCTGAGAACCACCGTATCTCTTCAGGCTTGAAGCCATCGGCCTTGCCTGCAGCCAAGTAGCTAGTCCGCACAACTTCCTCAAATACCGGAACGAGGTTAGCATACTCAACAGCTACAGTTAGGCGGCAATCGTACCGTGCCGTAGACTTGCCAACCTCTGACAAGACCCCCAGTGAAGCCAAAGTCTGTGGGTCAGAAAGGCCTCCATACCCTGGTAAGTAAAGAACCATCCGGTCTGTCTCAGTTGCCCGGCCAATGGCTTCGTCAATCGCCTCCAGGCCTGCTATCTTACGAATTGGCCAGGTTCTCGTTTTGCTTTTCTGTACTGTGTAGACAACTGCAAGAATCATGGAAACGGATACCAGGAAATCTACAATCATGCCTTCTGCAAACACTTAGTTCACCTCCAAGAAGTACAAGGCATAAGCCAAATAACAACCTAAAACCGCCAATAAGAG
>DUTL01000357.1 GCA_012842105.1 Candidatus Fermentithermobacillaceae bacterium
ACCGGTGGATGCTTGAGCCTTCCAGGGCAGCAAGGAGCCGCAGAATCCTTAGTTCCCTTGGTTACAGCAATAAGGCCGAACGGTTGGGTGAAGTTTTATCTGAGAAATTATATGGACGCCCGCTTGTTACCAGCGTTTCCAGATTGGAGAGATTTCAGCAATGCCCTTTCCGGCACTTTGCCAGAGACGGTTTAGGGCTTAGGGAACGGGAAGTGTTTGAGTTAGATCCTCTTAAGGCAGGAAGTTTTTTTCATGAAGCCATGCGGGAGTTTATCCTGAAAGTTTCAGCTTCCGGCCAACAGGTTGAACATATGAAACACCAAGATGTAATTGAAATTATGGATGAAGTTGTACAACACCTTGTTCCGAGGATTCAAAACGAACTTCTCTTGAGCACTTTTCGTTACAAGCATGTTTCTCAATCTCTTGGTTCTGTGCTTAGGCGATCAGCGATGCTGTTTCTGGAACATATGCAAAGGAGTAAGTTTAGGCCTCTTGCTGTTGAAGTGCCGTTCGGTTTGCCCGGCGGAACCACTCCGTATTCGGTAAGCGTACCCGGCCACGGGGAGATCTTAATCCGCGGGCGTATTGACAGGGTAGATGTTGCCGAATTGGAATCTAATCTTTATGTACGGATTATTGATTATAAGTCAAGCCCAAGCGACTTAGATCTTTTGGAAGTTTACTATGGCTTGTCATTACAGCTTTTAGTTTATCTGTGTGTAGTTTTGTCAAAGTGGGACGAAATTGCAAAAGGGCCTTGCATGCTGCCAGGTATAGTGGGCCCAGGGCAGGAAGAAGCCCAAACAGCCGGCAGGGCTCATGAATTGATGAAGGTTTTGGATACATTGGTGCCACTGCCTGCAGGAGCTGTTTATATGGCTATTGACGATCCTTTTATTAAGGAAGATGGGCCTATTGATCCTGACAGCGCCTGGGCCGAATTAAAGAAGAAACTCAAAATGTCAGGAGCCTTAGTTGATGATATTGAAGTGCTTCGGCTTATGGATGAAACCAGTTTAGGAAGTTCTGACATTTTGCCTGTGTATTTTACTAAGGCCGGCAAGATAGGGTCGTCGTCCAAGACAGTGGCAGGTGATGATCTTAATGCGCTTCTTACTTATGTAACAGGCAAGGTTAGCCAAATATCAGCCGAAATAATTTCAGGCAAAATTGATATTGAGCCTTTCCGACGAAATCAGCAAAGAGCATGTACTTATTGTGTTTTTGGCCCCTTGTGTACATTTGATGTACTGGTTGAGGGGAACCGGTACAACACACTTAAGGATGTTTCCACAGAGCATATATGGGAAGAAATCCGAGGGGTTTCCAAAGGGGGAAAAAAGTAAGTGGCTTCAGAGAATGTCAGTTGGACTGAAGAACAAAAGCTTGCGATTGAGTTTAAGGGCAATAACATGTTGGTGTCTGCAGCGGCAGGAGCCGGCAAGACTTTTGTTCTTGTAGAAAAGGTTATTCAGCATATTCTCGCAGGTGAAGAACCTTGTGACATAGAAAGGTTATTGGTTGTGACTTTCACTGAAAAGGCAGCTTTGGAAATGAAGGAGAGGATACGCACTGCCCTTGAGAAAGCCAGAGCCAAAAACCCTTATGACCCTCAAATTCCCAGGCAGATTAAAGAATGAATGGTTGAAATCTGA
>DUTL01000273.1 GCA_012842105.1 Candidatus Fermentithermobacillaceae bacterium
CAGAATGCCCGCATCTTGATGTATTTCGTCAATGGTTATCCCTTTGTTTCGCAAAAGGCTCCGGCCTACCTGTGAGCCAACCCTGCCAAGATCCCCTGAAATCACTAGGTCATAGTCTCCCGGTTTGCGTGACATATCTAGAAGGTGCCGCCACACAGTATCAGCAAATGCGGGAGCCATAGCTGAACCCATGTCGTTAGGGTCGGATATTCCTAGGTCCAGTACACGCCCGGTAGTCACAGCTTCGATGCGGGGCCCTTCACCCCTGGCTGCTACCACCACAGCCCCTGCTGCAGTTGCAGTCCATTGGCCTGTGGGCGGCCGCTGGTGGCCAAACTCGGTAGGGTATCTAAACTGTCGTTCAGCGGCATCGTGATGGCTTGAAGACGCCACCACTGCATACCGGGCATAGCGTCCGGCTGTAAGGAAAGAAGCTAGCCCTAAACCTTCTGACATAGTGGCGCACGCACCGTAAATGCCCAGGAAAGGTATATCATACTCCCTGGCCATGTATCCGGAAGAGATTATCTGGTTCAAGAGATCGCCGGCAATAAGGAAGTCAACCTGTGATTGATCGATTTTGGCCTTTGCCAGTGCCAGGTCAACCGCTTGCCTGAGCATCTTAGACTCTGCCTTCTCCCAGGAGTTTTCCCCCAACAGCGTTGTGCTGTAGACCATGTCAAACAGATCGCCCAGGGGGCCTTGCCCTTCCCGGGGCCCTACTACAGCCGCTGCTGAAACCACAACCGGCATTTCCTGAAACACGCAGGTAGACGTGCCCCTACGGTAGAATTCCAAAAGCAAAGCCTCCCAATTGCCTGATTATTGAATGCCCGTGAT
This sequence comes from Candidatus Fermentithermobacillaceae bacterium, assembly GCA_012842105.1. Lineage (GTDB taxonomy): Bacteria > Bacillota > Sulfobacillia > Fermentithermobacillales > Fermentithermobacillaceae > DTU015. Next base: position 841 of record DUTL01000273.1, read on the forward strand.
TACCGGTTGAAAACGTAGAGTCTGAGTATGGATACAACAGTGGCAGTCAGGGAAGCATACACTATCACCGGGCCTGCCACTTGGAACATTCTGGCGGCAACACCCAGCACAAACCCTTCCCGCTTATACTCCATTGCCGGCGACACAACCGAGTTGGCAAATCCTGTAATAGGCAGCGCTGCCCCCATTCCGGCTAGACTCCCCAGTTTGTCGTATACACCGATACCGGTGAGAAAAGCACCGGCAAATACCATTACCGAAGATGTCAAAGCGTAAGCGTGTTGTACAGGCATACCTCCGGATATTGCGTATGTGAGGACAACTTGTCCGGCTGTACAAATGAGGCCTCCGACGAAGAAAGCCAGTATAATATTGCGTACTATGGGACGCCTGGGACGGTAGTCTTCCAAAAAAACCGCATAAGCTTCTTTTTCGCGGATATTTGCTTTCGTCATACAGAAACTCCTTTCAACAGCAATAATGAGGGGCGTTTTTCTCCCTGCGTCCTGTAGTATTTCCCTCTGGTTTGAAAATGAACCGTTATTGCTTAGGCTGAAGAATCTGCCTGAGGAGTAGCAAAGCTCTTTTTTCCAACCTTGATATGTGGGCTTGGGAAAGGTTCAACTCTCCTGCTATTTCGTGTTGGGTCTTCCCGTGAAAAAACCGGCCTTCAATGACGGATCTCATGGCCTCATCAAGCCCGGAAACCGCATCTCTTAAGTCGAAAGATTCGACAAAAGAATGCTGGCCCGAAGCCCCTGTGCTTTGAGGCTCGCCGGCTGCGCTTTGAGAGATATGGGGTACATCCTCAAAATACAGCACAGGCTGGGTAGCTTCCAATGCCTGGCACAACAAATCCACATCTATTTCCAGTTCCTGGGCCAATTCTTCCATGGTAGGCTCTTTCCCTGTTTGCGCCTTCTTCTTTGACGATAAACGCCTTACCGCAATTGAGATTTCCCTTAAGCGCCTGCTTACTTTGACTGCGCCATTGTCGCGAAGGTACCTTCTTATCTCACCCAAAATCAGTGGAATCGCATAGGTCGAAAATGCCGTGCCGTATTCGGGATCAAACCTGTCTATGGCTTTAATAAGCCCTATTGCACCGATTTGAAACAGGTCTTCTTTCTCAAGCAAACCTGCGTACCTGCGAACGCACGACCATATGAGGCCGGTATTGGCCTCAAAAGCTTGTTCCCTCGCTTCAGGATCTCCCTTCTTCGCCCTTTCAAAGACGCCCATGTCTACAGACATGTTTTC
>DUTL01000274.1 GCA_012842105.1 Candidatus Fermentithermobacillaceae bacterium
CGTCAGTGAACTGGTTATTACATTGCCAAATTTAGCTGCAGTAACCCAAACGGTTTGCTGATTCAGCATGAGGATACCCCCATAGAATTCAGCGAAAGCTGCCATGAAAGGCATCATTGCTATAAATGCCAAAGTTTTGAGAGCCTCAGGAATAACCTCAGGAGGAGTCTTTATGACGGAGCCGAAAATCCATGTGCCCATCTGTGGCACACTGCTAATCCACAAACATACCAAAGCTATGGTGCCCAGGGTGGCAGAAAAACGGCGGATCTGCTTAAAAGACGCCGAGTCTTTGACGAATATTATGACCATATGGTAAATGTTGTATGTGAGCGCCGCGAAAATAAAGGAAAAACTCGTTGCTACCTGGTATCCTGCAAGGGTAACTTCAGGATTGACTGTCCTTGAAAGTGCAGCGGTAATTATGGGGCGCCCCAGTGTCTGAACAGACGATGCTATTGTCAAAGGCAAAGCAAACTTCAGGATAACCGGCGTGGTTGGAATTAACTCATCAGGCCCTTCATCCTCAAGGGGTTCAATCCCCTTCTTCGATACAACAAACGCTAAAAACGCCTCGGTACCCAGCCCCAACATCAGAATAGCCGCACCCACAGGGCCTACAGGCCACATACCGGGAAGAATCGCAGCCGCCAAGAACATTATAAGCACCCGGGCGACCATATTGATTGTGAGCCAAACGGTTCGTTTTTTCATGACGATAGGAGTCTGGAATATGGAGCGAACTGACGACGCTACAGGCCACAGGATAAACATTCTCATGGAAGGTACGGCCATGCTGTAGACTTCTTCTGATACTCCAAGCACATCAATTAGGATCATCCGGGCCAGCGGGGTCCAACTGATAATCGCAAGCATTGAAATCAACACCCCGAGTATCATGAGCGCTACCTGAGCGGCTTTTCTATGAGACTTCTTGCCGCGTGTGAATGTAAGGCACATACGGTTCAGCCCGTAACACGGAGACTCAAATACCTGGGCTACGCTGTATGATGCCGAGTACGCAGCAAGGGCAATTGTCGGATACAATGTTCTTGCTACAGCTCCGCTGACTATAGAGTGTGTTACCATCATCAGCATTGAAGAAGCCGCCAGCGGCAAGTAAAATTTGAGCAACGCGGCCAGGGGTTGCCGGAATGAAGAAGCCTCATGTCCGGCTGTATCTTTCTTAGCCGCGGAACCGGTGCTTGCTGTTCCCGTGGGGACGAGTTCTTCAGTTGTTTCATCTATGTCTGGTGTGTTTTGCTCTCGGCCACAGATCTGCGCATTTTCAGTTGACTGCAACTCCTGTGCTTGAGCATCTACATTACTTGCATCGGATCTTTGGCACAATGGTAGTTCCTCTCTCTCCACGTTACATGCATATTTTATCTATTGTATCATTAATCACTCAAAATTCTACCGTATTTACATGGAGACAGAGGAATGCACCGCTGCGGGCTGCAGCCAACTTACTTAAACGCGGGCAGGAGCCTGGCAAAGCGCAGGTGCATACCTGCCCAAACTCCTGCCCGCAAATACCAAATCAACTGCTGCCGGTTACGGCCGGCCGTACTCAATATGATCAAACTGAACAGATGGTACCTTGTATACAGGCACAAAACACAACCGTTACCTCTTGTTCACATAAAAAGGCTTCTTGTCCAAACGGTGGCTTGCCCGGACTATGCGAATGGTCCCGGTAGTTCCTCGCATGACAATCGAGTGAGTCCTAGCTATGGTTCCCATGTAACGCACTCCGTCAAGAAGTTCCCCGCTGGTGACTCCTGTAGCAGAAAATATCACATCATCGCCTTTTACAAGGTCGTCCATGGTAAGTTTCTTATTCACATCGGAGATACCCATGGCTTGTGCCCTTTCCACTTCTCCAGGACGGCTGGGCCATAGCCTGGCCTGCATTTCCCCATCAACGCACCGCAAAGCGGCCGCCGCCAAGACACCTTCAGGAGCGCCGCCTATACCGGCAAGCACATCCACTTCCGAATCTTCAAAAGCCACAGCAATCGCTGGCGAGAGATCGCCATCCGGAATCAACTGGATTCTTGCCCCGGCTCTCCGCACACTGTCAATAAGGTCCTGGTTTCTCGGGCGATCAAGGATGACTACGACCAGATCAGAAACGTTCTTGTCGAGACAATGTGCTATTTTATTCAGGTTTGCTTCGATGGGCAGATCTATGTCGATTGCCCCTCTGGCTTTAGGGCCTACGGCGAGCTTGTCCATGTACATGTCAGGAGCATGGAACAAACAGCCTTCTTCAGCCACGGCTATAACCGTCATAGACCTGGGCAACCCCTTGGAAAGTACAGTCGTGCCTTCAAGAGGGTCTACAGCAACATCTACCCGCGGCCCTTGCCCGGTACCCACTTTTTCTCCTATATACAGCATAGGAGCGTGGTCCATTTCTCCTTCGCCGATTACAACCGTTCCATCTATATCTACGGTATCAAGAGCCAGCCTCATAGCTTTGACCGCAGCTTGGTCGCATGCTTCTTTGTTACCCGTGCCCATGAGCCTGGCGCAAGAAAGGGCTCCGGCCTCAGTGACTCGTACAAACTCAAGTGCAAGTTCTCTAATTATCTCTTTGGGCATACATGTCACCTCATGATATGGTTCCTTCTGGTTGCCAACTATAGTGTGTAACCTGCCAACCCATATCGACTGTGATTATACACCACCTTTGCAATCAGCCTGAACAGGCAAGGGCCCATACGCCTCATTCCGGCTCAGGTCATGGGTCAGAATTCAGTGGTTCCCGTAAAGGTAAACGCCGGAACCCTTATTGCAGGCGCAACAGTCCGTCCTGCTCTTACCATGTCCTTGCCCACCATGTCCATGGTTCCGAAAACCCTCAGTGCGCTTTCTGTAAACCTAAGGTTCTTCACAGGCCTGGTGATCTTGCCGTCTTCAATCAAGAAAGTGCCGTCTCTGGTCATCCCGGTAATAAGCATCTTAATCGGGTGCGCCGGGTTAGTATAGTGGAACCTTGTAACAAGGATTCCCCGGCCGGTTTTCTTGATCATATCTTCAACTGAATCGCTGCCGCCTGCCATAAACAGGTTTACCGCCATAGGGCCCCAGCCACCGAAGCCCCCGTGGCCTGTAGATTTCCTTCCCTCTTTCCTGGCATTTTTGATGTCGTAAACCAATTCACTGGCAACGCCGTTCTCTACCATAACTACTTTGGACTTGGGAACACCCTCGAGGTCAAAGGGCATAGGGAAACCCCGTTTGTCCAGGCCATCATCCCAGAAAGTAAACCTGTCGCTGAAAAGTTTCTGCCCCAATTTCCCGGAAACAAAACTCCTTCCGTCTCTTACCGCTTGCGCAGAAAAACCCATCCAGGCCAAATAGGTAAGCATATCTACAACAGCCAGAGGCTCTAAGATCACCTCATACTCACCTGCTCCAATGCTTACAGGGTTTTCACCCATGGCACACTTTTCCGCAGCCTTCCGCCCTACTTCCCCGGCTGAAATTTCAGCCACGTCTGTAGCCCTTGCCGAGGCGTAACCAGAGCTTGTTTCGGACATTACAACGGTGCTCAACGACGCGGTCGTAGACGGGAAATAAGCTCTTATGCCAAGAGAATTGGCTACGCACAGTTCGCCTGCGTCTGTTGAAAAAGCGCCTGCAGCCTTGAACCCCTTTGACTTCGCCTTGTCTATCACCGCTTTTACCGCATGCGCCCTGTCCATGGCAGAAAATGCGTAAGTATTTTCCGAAAAAGCATCGACTTCCGGAACATCCTCAGGTTCGGGAATTCCTTCAAAGTCTTCGTTGGGCTTCTGCAGTTTCGCTATTCTCGCAGCATTTTCAACAGCCTCACGCAAAGACTGCTCGTCCAGGGAGTTGGTTGAAGCCACCCCTATTTTCTTACCGAAGATCACTTTGACCGAGATACCCTGGTTTACCTCTGATACATTTTGATGAATGTAATTCTCTGTGAACCTTGTAAGCCGTGATACTCCCCCTCTAATGATGACTTCAGTCAAATCCCCGGGGGAGTGCCTGATGGCCTTATCCACTATTTCCAGGGCCTTTTGCCTGCCCAAAAGTTCAACTCTCTCCGCGTTTGAGATCCTTACGTCCATCTGCCGACACCTACCTTCACATTTCTGAATCTTGCCGGCGCGGCTCCGTGCCCAACATGTGCGACCTGCCCTGGCTCTCCCTTTCCGCAATTGGCAAGCCCCCACAAACGCCACTCATCTTTGTTCCCGACAGCGTCGCACGAACGCCAGAACTCATGAGTAAGCCCTGTATAGTTGGGATTCTTCAGCATGGCGCCAATGGAACCGTCCTTGATTTCATATGCCACTTCAGTGCCAAACTGAAAGTTCAAACGCCTGTCGTCTATTGACCACGACTTGTTTGTTTCCATATAGATACCTTGTTTGGTATCCTTGATCATCTCATCCAGGGTCCAATCGCCCGGTTCAAGGTTGATATTGGTCATGCGGATGATGGGAGTCCGGTTCCAACCATCAGCCCGCATAGCACCTGACGACTCCTGCCCCAGTTCAAAAGCGGTTTCCCTTGAGGACAGGTAATTCTTAAACATACCGTCATCTACTATCACCGTCCGCTGTGCCGGAACCCCCTCGTCATCGTAGGCAAAACTGCCCAGGCCTCCGGGAATGGTAGCATCGGCAACAATGTTCACTATCTCAGATCCATACCTGAAGGTGCCTTGTTTCTCTGTAGTCAAGAAACTTGTACCTGCGTAACTGGCTTCCTGGCCAAATACCCGGTCAAGTTCAATTGGGTGTCCACATGACTCGTGAATCTGGAGCCCGAGCTGGGAACCATCAAGAATCAAGTCTGTCTCTGTACCCGGACACTGCCTGGCTGATAAGAGTTCCACCGCTTCAGACGCAATTGTCTCGGCATGATCAGCAAGGCCCATTCCCAGCACAAACTCATAACCTGCTGCAGCACAGTCTCCTCCTGCCGAATTGGGGTACGACCTCCTTTGAAGTTCCCTGCCGTCTGTTGCGGTAGCTTCAATGCCGGCACCTACCTCTGTTTTGACTTGCTCTATGTAGCTACCCTCAGTTGATGCAAACAGTTTGTCTTCACGGAGACACCACATGCTGCCTGAGGCGACCCTTACCTGCTTGTTCCGGCGAACAAGGCTGTCAGCCTCCAGCAAAAGCCCAATCTTGTCTTCTGCTTTCACGGAAAAAGGATCGATTCTGAACTTCGACTCCCACTTGCTTACCACAGGGTCCACTGCAGAAAGTTCCACGTCTCTGGCACGCTTTACAGTGGCAGATGCTTTAGCGATGGATACCGCTTCAGCCGTAACCCCTCTGACCTGAGTTTCATTCAAATCTGAGCTGGAAGCAAAACCCCAGGCTCCATCATGCAGTACACGAACCCCAAAGCCTTTGCTCACTGACGAGCCCATAGACTCCACGTTACCGTTCTTTGTCCGTACCGACTCCTGATGTTGGGTCAGAATCCGGATATCGGCATATGTGGCGCCAAGTTGCTTCGCCTTTTCCAGAGCTAAGTCAGTAAAATCCTTCAATTTGCTACACCTCCTCATAACTTCCCTGTCGCAGCCTTCTACTCAAATAGTAACAAGCTACGCTATAACTACAATAACACTCTATACTGGCCCGCGAAATGAACCAAACCCCGCTTGCGTCACGTTGCCAACCATATGATCAGTTCGCCCACCCAACATCTCCCCTGCATGTGGATCTTCGCTTCGACAAGTAAAATAACCTTTGTTTCCACACCAAAATCCCGGGTTCAGATAAGGCGATTGCTGGGACTGTTCATCTAGCCCCATACCAGGCACGATTCACATCAGTTTTTCGGTTTTAACTGCTCAATTGCTCCGGTTTAGCTGCTCAATTACGCCAAATCCTGCTCACGCAAGAGGAATTCTCGATGATTCGTAGAATGTTAAAAAGTGATGAGTAATAATACACTTTAGGGGAACCGAACATCTTTTTTCGTTCACAAACAGTCTACGTTGGAATACCAAAAAACCTGGAGGAGGTGACCCAAGCAGCCGTCAGCCGCTCAAGCACAAATTGGCACCAAATCAGGCAAACACTTCATCTAATCCGAAACAACATACGAATCATCAGCTTGAATGAGTGCTTCCGAGCTTTGCACTGAAAACATTCGTTTTTTTGTCTCACAGAATTTTCATCCCTGAGGAAGGTGTCTCTTGATGAGAATAGTAAAAAAACTGATACCAATAATGCTTTTGGCAGTGATGTTGCTTGCCGGATGTACCCCGAAGCCTGAAGTTCCGGAGCCGCCGGTGTCAAAGCTACGGGAATCGGGTGACGTCTACGGCGTCTACTCAGGCGAGATTACCACCATTAACTACCTGGTAACTTCAACCACTGCTGAATTCTCAGTGGCAGCTAATACAGTTGATTGCCTGGTAGAATACGATAATCTCGGCATCGTCAGGCCAGCATTGGCCACTGAATGGTCAGTGTCTGATGACGGGCTTGTGTGGACTTTCAAGATTAGAGAAGGCGTAAAATGGTTCAACCATAAGGGTGAGGAATACGCAGAGGTTACAGCCCAGGACTGGGTGGATGCACTCAAGTACACCTTTAACCCTGACAATGCTTCGCACACAGCTAATATTTCGTACAGCGTCATCAAAAACGGAGAAGCCTACTATACAGGCGAAATCGATGATTTCGAGCAAGTCGGCGTAAAAGCTCTGGACACGTACACCCTTGAATACACTCTGGAGCACCCGGTTCCTTACTTCCTGAGCATGCTCACCTACTGCCCGTTTATGCCAGCTAACGGCGATTTCCTGGCCGAAGTAGGCGACGAGTTCGGAACCGATCATACAAACGTGCTTTACAATGGTGCGTACATCTTTTCCGACTGGAAACACCAGGACGAGCGGGTGTATGTAAAGAACGAAAACTACTGGGACGCCGACAATGTTCACATAGAAAAGATTGTGAGTAAGTACAACAAAGAGGCTTCAACCCTGGCACCTGAAATGTTCCTCCGCGGCGAAATCACAGGGGCCGGTATACCCACTGCCTCACTAGACGAGTGGATGAACGATCCAGAGAGAGCGAAAATGGTCCGCCCAGGCTCAACAAGCTTCTACTCGTACTTTTACGCATTCAACTTTGACCCGAACTTCCCTGATGAATACGAACCTGACAACTGGAAGCTTGCTGTTAACAATAGGAACTTCAGAAAAGCGATCTTCCACGGACTTGACAGAATGGCAGCCGTAATGACCATGGACCCGTACGAACCCGAAAGAATGCTCAATAATACGATCACTCCCAAGAACTTCGTAGCCTCCGGCGGCAAGGATTACACACTAATAGGCGATCTCGAGAAACTTACCACAACTGAGAGTTTCGACAAGGATCTGGCTCTTGAGTACCGCGACAAAGCTAAGGAAGAGCTCGAAGGCGAGTGCACGTTCCCTATCAAGGTAATGATGCCTTACAGTACCTCGGGAACTGCATGGTCCAACGAGGCGCAGATAGTCGAGCAGCAGTTGGAAGCCCTTCTGGGTGAGGATTTCATTGACATTATCCCTGTAGGTTTCCCACCGTCAGGCTTCCTCAATGCAACACGCAGAGCAGGCAACTATGCTCTCCAGAATTGCAACTGGGGCCCTGACTATGCCGACCCTGAAACTTATACAGAGCCGTTCTATCCAGACGGAACTTATAACTGGCCGGAAAAAGCCACAGATCCGGCCTACCTCCTGGACGACGGCAGGACCGTATACGAGAAGATGGTAGACGACGCATGCGCCGAAGTCGTAGATATCGAAAATCGTATGGAACTGTTCGCCGCAGCTGAGGCATACGTTATTGAAGAAGCATGGGTCATACCTTTTCGTGTAGGCGGCGGAGGTTATCTGGCAACGAAACTGGAACCCTTCGCTTCGCCCTATGCGCCATTCGGAGTAGCAGATCTGCAGTATAAGGGCCAGATCGTTATGGAGAAACCCATGAGCACAGAAGAGTACAACGCTGCACGTGAGCAATGGGAAAAAGACCGGGCTGCTGCCCTGGCAAAAGAAGCGGCCGGAAATTAGCGTTGTGAACCTCGGAACCCTGTAACAGGTGTCTGGACTGAACTGGAATTGCCGGAAGAGGAGACTCTTTCGAGTCTTTTCTTCCGGTTTCGACCCCTCATACACGAGATTCGGACAGGGTTTTCACTACCGGTTCATACGTACAACGTAAAGAAACGGTTTAGGCTGTGCTAAAAAGATATGGCACGTGGGAGAGGGTAGTATAACATGCTAAAATACAGTTTCAAGAGGCTATCTCAATCACTTGTAACAGTTTTCATAGTTGTAACGCTGGTCTTTCTTCTGATGCGACTCCTGCCCGTAGAAGGTTATTTTGGCGACGGCTACGACAAACTGACCCCTGAGCAACGCGAAGCAATACTTCGAAAGTTCGGATTGCTCGACCCCTGGTACATTCAGTTAAAGAACTTCTACGCGTCACTGTTCAAGGGAGATCTCGGCCGCTCTATCATCTACCGTCCTGATGTTCCTGTGCTCAACATTATCAAACTCAAAATCCCGTATTCCTTTGCTTTCGGCATAGTCGCCATTGTCCTGTCGTTGACGGCAGGCCTTGCCATGGGAATTCATATGGCCCGGGAAAAAGGCCGGATTTGGGACAGGATTTGGTCAAGTTATATAGTATTTATCAACGCAGTTCCATCAGCAGTCTATCTTCTGTTTATCCAGTTATATATAACGAACATAAAACTCTTCAGGCTACCAATGTTGTTCGACAGGCACAATACTATTAGCTGGATCTTGCCTGCGATCTCAATGTCCCTTGGAGGAACCGCAGGTTACGCTATGTGGATGAGGCGGTACATGGTAGACCAGCTCAATCAAGACTACATCAGGCTGGCCAGAGCCAAGGGGATGTCAGACAGGCAGATCATGGTTAAGCATGTACTGCGCAATGCTTTTGTGCCCATGGCTCAGTACCTGCCCGCTTCAGTGCTGTTTACCATTTCCGGGTCAATATATATAGAGTCTCTGTACTCAATACCGGGAATGGGCGGGCTTTTGGTGGATGTTATTCAGCGACAGGATAACCCGTTAGTGCAAACACTGGTTCTAATATACTCAGTCCTGGGGATTTTCGGCCTTTTCCTCGGAGATATTTTGATGGCCGTTTTCGATCCCCGTATCAGGCTGGAGAAGGCAGGAGGGGCCAGGTAATGTCATCACGAAAAGAGGAGCAGATCGTTCAAGCAGTCGAAGACCAAGCCCTTTTTACCTTTGCCCATTATGACCCGGAAGCCGCAGAAAGAATTGGCTACTCAGACTACTCTTATTGGGGTTCCACCACAAAAATCTTCCTGAAAAACAAAACAGCAATATTTTTGCTGGTGTTAATGACGTCACTTATCACATTCACCATCATTCAACCCTACTTGCCTAACCAAAAACCTCCTACTAAAATCCATGTCGATCCGGTAACCGGTTACCAGCTTCGAAACCAAAAACCCAGCAAGGAATACTGGTTCGGCACCAACGTAATAGGCCAGGACCTCTGGGCCCGTATCTGGAGCGGCACAAGAACATCGTTACTCATAGCTATCATAGTGGGAGTATGGGAGGTATTGTTCGGCATCTTTATAGGAGCGGTGTGGGGTTATGTTCGCCAGCTTGATGCTTTCATAACAGAAGCCTACAACGTGATGAATAACATACCGAATACCATTCTTCTAATGTTGCTCGCATACATTATGCGGCCCAGTTTCAAAACCATGGTCATAGCCATGTGCGCCACGGGATGGCTTGGAATGGCCCGCTTTGTGCGCAATCAGATAGTGATAATCCGGGACCGCGAGTACAATCTGGCCTCGCGCTGCCTTGGTACCCCGACTTCACGAATCATTACAAAGAATCTTTTACCGTACCTGGTATCGGTTATCGTCATGCGTATAGCACTGTCAATTCCCGGCACAATCGGATGGGAAGTATTTCTGACCTACATAGGATTGGGCCTGCCAATAGATATCCCTTCACTGGGAAACCTGCTGAACGAAGGGCGTCAGGTCATGATGGCTCCCTCCCTTCGTTACCAGCTGATTTTCCCGGCAATAGTGCTTTCGATCATAACTATCTCATTTTACGTACTGGGGAACGCGTTTGCCGACGCTTCAGATCCCCGGAACCACTACTAGGAGGCAGGACAATTGAATGAACCAATCCTTTCAGTAAGAGATCTGGTCGTCAAGTTCAGCCTGCGCGGGCAAGTATTGACGGCCATCAGAAAAGCGTCGTTGGACCTTTATGAAGGAGAAACTCTGGCAATAGTAGGCGAATCCGGTTCCGGAAAGAGCGTCTTTACCAAATCATGGATTGGAATGCTTGATGCCAACGGATGGATTGATTCAGGTTCCATAATGTTTGAAGGTAAGAATCTCGCCACGTATACCACGGAACCGGAATGGTTGACCATTCGAGGCAAGAAACTCGCCATGGTCTTTCAAGACCCTATGACTGCCTTGAACCCTCTCAGGACTGTAGGAATGCAGATCCAGGAAGCCCTTGAACTTCACCAGGATCTGCATGGAGAGCAAGCAAGAGCCAAAACCGTGGAGATCCTATCTGAGGTAGGTATAGATGAACCGGAAATGCGCTACAGCCAGTATCCTCACGAGTTTTCCGGCGGAATGCGCCAGCGAGTGGTAATTGCCATCGCCGTCGCCTGCAACCCCAGAATCTTGATTTGCGATGAACCTACAACAGCTCTCGATGTAACCATCCAGGCCCAGATACTGGAACTAATCAGAGGCCTTCAAAGAAAAATGGGAGCCACCCTTGTATATATCACCCACGACCTTGGGGTGGTGGCAAATGTAGCTGACAGAGTAGCTGTAATGTATGCAGGAGAGATTATCGAGTACGGAACCGTAGAGGAGATTTTCTATGATGCAAGGCATCCGTATACCTGGGCGCTCCTGTCATCCCTTCCCCAATTGGGGATTAAGGGAGAACCTCTGTACTCGATTAGAGGCACTCCACCTAACCTCTTTGCAGATATTCAGGGAGACGCTTTCGCACCGCGTAACCCAAATGCACTTAAGATTGATTTCGTGAAGGGCCCACCGTTTTTCCAGGTAAGCCAAACCCATTTTGCCAAGACGTGGCTCCTGGATCCCAGGGCCCCCAGAGTAGAACCGCCGGCAACTATTAAAGCCATGCGAGATAAGTACGAGAGGTATGCGTTATGATAAACAATGGAAAGGAAACACTTCTGGAAGTAAATGACTTACGGGTAGAGTTTAAAGGTAAGGGCAGAAAACCTTTTGTGGCAGTGAAGGATGTTTCTTTCAGAATCTACAAGGGTGAAACATTCGGTTTAGTTGGGGAAACCGGATCCGGCAAAACTACGATCGGCAGAGCTATAGTAAGGATTAACCCAACAGCTGCAGGAGATATTCTGTTTAAGAAACGCAAGATAAACGGAATAATCCCTAAAGAACTTGACCAGGAGGTCACTCGCAGAATCCAGATGATCTTCCAGGACCCGATGGCCTCATTGAATGAAAGGTCAAAAGTTGACTACATCGTTTCTGAAGGCCTTTACAACATAGAAGGCTTCAAGGACGAAGAAGAAAGACAGGCAAAAGTGTCAAAAGCGCTCCTGGAAGTTGGGCTCTTACCCGAATTTGCCTCGCGTTTTCCACACGAGTTCTCAGGAGGGCAAAGGCAGCGGATTGGTGTAGCGCGAGCTCTTATAATGGAACCTGAATTCATCATTGCGGATGAACCAATATCTTCGCTTGACGTATCAATTAGAGCTCAAGTGCTCAATCTGCTTTCAGAGCTTCAAAGAACCAAAGGGTTAACCTACATGTTCATCTCCCACGACCTTTCGGTGGTACGCTTTATCGCAAATCGTATAGCAGTCATACACCAGGGCAGAATCGTGGAATTGGCTGAGACGGAAGAGTTGTTCGATTGCCCATTCCATCCATATACAAGAGCGCTTCTTTCGGCAATCCCGGTTCCTGACCCCAGGATTGAAAAGAAAAAGAGAGTATTGGTTTACGACCCAGGCTGCCACGATTATTCCAGAGACAAACCTAAGTGGACAGAGATTACCAAAGGGCACTTTGTGCTTGCAAATGAAGCGGAGATCCGGCAATACGAGGCCATGGCTGGATAATGGCAGGCTAATCAACCGGCCATTGGGCTTGGATTGCGGATCAAGGCCAAGGCCAAGAGGGCTGAGCAGTTGCAATTGTAGCTGCAAGTTCTCTTGGCCGCCTGATGGTTAGTAGTACGTAGCGCCTACGCCAAACCAATGATACAGGACGGTAGCTATAACAGCAATTTGACATGCCGACCACAGCAGAATTCCAATGGTTTGGGCCGGTAAAGAGCCTGAAAGAATCGGTATCCGCTTATCAAGCCGCTCATCGTCACCGGAATTTCGAACCTCACCGGATAGGTGAGCCTCACTGTCTTGCCTTCGAAAAATCAGGCCGCTTTCATCACGCAAATAACGAAGTTCTTTGCCGGATGCCTTGTCTTCAGGAAGGCCTCTGGCCAAATCACCTTCATAATGGCCCAGAACGTCAGACGGCTTCCTCCGGCGCTCACTCCATGCCAACGCTGATGTCTGCCTCAGGTAAACGAACCAGGCCAGTACAACATAGAAAACCATACAAAGGGGAAGCAGATGCGCTACGTAGTATATATTTTCAAATCCCCACTTTGCTAAAGCAAAAGAGACAAACACTGCAAAACCTGTGGGAAAGAGCCCGTACACAAATGCTCTCACTGGCTTCACTCCGACCTTTCACTCCGGTATTTGAGAAACCGCCGAAAATCCGGCGCCCTTATAGGGCGTCTTGAGTCATAACTGAGCTTACCATTGTCCCTTTGCCCGTGAAAGGGCTACCTGCGCGATTTCCCGGGGATCAACCCAGATGCATTGTCTCACAATCTAAGTTGTCCCATGTTCCAAATGGGTGCCTTCTATCACCGTTCCGTTCACAAGGCTAAAGACTACATTATGTTCATTGTCCAGCACAACAAGGTCTGCATCTTTCCCTGGCGCCAAAGACCCCTTGCTGCCAGATACACCTGCCAGCACAGCCGGGTTGATGGTAGCCATGGGAAGGATATCCTCCAAGGCGCCCCCTGTCCAGCGCATCATGTTTTTGACACCCTCAAGCAGTGTTCCTGTACTGCCTGCGAGAACCCCGTTGGCCAAATATGCCCTTCCCTCTTCATCCACTGTGATATCATGGCCCAGCGAAGTGTACGAACCCGGGAGTAAGCCTGCAGGCGCCAGTGCATCAGATACAAGGCAAACCCTGCCCCGGCCTTTGGCAGCCAGGACTATCAAAGCAGCGGCCGGGTGAACGTGAATCCCGTCACACAAAATCTCTGCCCATATCCGGTTGTCAGTCAGAACCGCTCCAAGCATACCGGGATCTCTGTGGCAAAATTCCCTCATGGCATTATACGTATGGTTGGCTACGGTGACACCCCAGGCCAAGGCGTCTAATGCCTGTTCATAGCCGGCCATTGTATGGCCTGCGGCAACAGTCACTCCCCTATCAACCAAGAACGAAACCACTTCACGCGCTCCCGGAAGTTCCGGAGCAATTGTAACGCGGTTAATTGTGCCTTCTCCCAGGTCAAACCACCTCGCCATAAGGCCAACAGACGGCTCAAGCAAGTACTCCTCGCGCATGGCGCCTTTCTTCTCTGGGTTGAGAAAAGGCCCCTCCAGGTGCAATCCAAGAATATGGGCTCCCGGCGGCTTCCGGTGAGCCTCTGAGACATGATTACCGCCCTTTTTGGCCGCAAGGCGGCTTACACGTTTTACGATTTGGTCAGTCAGCCCTATAGGCATAGCTCCCAGAGTAGGTAAAAATGAAGTAGTGCCTGTTCCGGCCAGATACCGTGCCAGGGAAGGAATCGCTTCAGAATCAGGAGACGCTACGTCGAACCCAAAGGAACCGTGTATGTGGAGATCGATAAGCCCTGGAATGATAATATTGTCGCCTACATCTATGATCCGGGGGCCGGGAGCAACAGGCTGCTCCCTCCTATCTTCGTCAATCAGCTCACTAGCAGTGTTTTCAATTGCTTTCTTCCCAGGCGTTCCTGGAGCCATTTCAACAATCCGGCCACCTGACAATTTTATGTACCCGTCAAACGGCGCAGCACCGGCCGGATATATTCCCTTGGAAATGAGAATCACCGTATCCGGAGCATCAGGCCCTTTGGTTGCATCCGGCGTATCCTGCCCATCCGACTCATTCCATGAAACATTGCCCGGGAGTTTCAACTAACACCCCTCCCTGAACCTGTTTGCTGCTTGTCACCTGTAATCTTCTCGTTCCCACGCTCAAAGCGCTCTGGCCCTTTCTTGGTTTTCTCCGCGAAAAGCAAACCTGCGGCTAAAACCGCACCGGTTCTAAGCAAAAACGCAATATCGAGAGTGCGCGTCATCCCAATAGCCTTGTACAAAGATACTCCCACCAGCGGCCAGATTACACCGGAGAGCCCCAGCGCTATGTTGTACACGGCAACATAAGCCGGCCTTGTTGCATCAGGGGTTATATCAAGCAGTGTGCTGAATATCGAAAGGTTCAGCCCTGACCCGAAAGCTCCCGTCACTGCATTGATCAACAAGAACACATAGGGAGATCTGAAGTGGCCGTACACCAACGGAACAACTACATGGGCTCCGGTAGTCACCAAAAGCACCGTCTGAGCCCCATACTGTTCGGTCCACTTTCCCCACTGCTTGTATGTAAGAAACGACATGATTCCCGAGACTGTTGAAAACATGCCGATCCAAGTGTTGGAAAGCCCCATTAGCTTTACCCACAAAATCGTCCAGAGGGCAGCCGGAATATGAAATCCCAGGTAGATAATTAACAGCCTTGCCACAAACCTAAGGAACTCCCTGTCTCCACAGGCCGCTTGAAAAGCTTTCAAGCCTGCAGGAGCATTGGTACGTTCCTCATTTGAAAGGGGCACTTCCTTAAGCCGGGTCAAATAGTACCAGGATCCCATAACAAACCCGTACCCAAGTAAGTACAAAACCGCATAGTTCACAGGCCACGGCACAATGTCAAGCATTTGCCCTGCGGCGACGGTTGCAAGCAGGGAAATGAAAGTGGTGACCATGTTCCTTTCAGCAAATATCCTGGCTCTAAGTCTTGGGCTGAACATTTCGCCCATCATAGCTGTCCAGGCTATGCCACACATGGTCTCCGGGAAATTCCTAAGAGAAAAGGCCAAAATAAAACTCCATGCCCGTACATTAAGCGGCAGCGGCGCTATGGCCAGGAAAGCAAACAAAAGAAAGGAACTTCGAGACACAAACCCGGCTCTTAAGGTAGGCTTCTGCCTGTTGTCGTAGCGGTCAATCAAAATCGCTGACGGCACCTATGCCAAAAGGCTCACCAGGGCGGGAAGGGACGTCAGGAGCCCCAACATGTAGTCTGAGGCACCTAGCTGTACAGCGAAAGCGCCCCAGAAAGGTTGGGTTAGCCCGGACATGACAGAGAACAGTGAGCCATCGATAAGACTGCTGATAGCGTTTTCTCTTTCGACCGGATCCGGAATATAGTCGCAAAACCTGAGTCTTCTTAAGCGTGCCAAGAGCCTTAGTTCCCGCCTTTGCAAACGGTTATTGACACTCTACACCCAAGAACCCACGTATGTTCCGCATTCCCCACTTGCCCGTAATCCCGTGGCCATGTTTGCTCACTACCAACATATGCAATTCTACAAATGGCCGCATAGTCCTGCTTTTATATGACAAAACCGGAAATTCGCTGCTCGTCAGCCTCTGGTAAGATATTAAGGGAACATAGTCATATTACATGCACCTCAACAGAGTAGTGCTAGTAGCCCGGGCTTTCCCCGCTTGTCCGCAACGGCCAAACATGTATTATAGTAGTTGGTTAGGCGGAAAGAACCGGGCAGCGCCTCACCATCGGATCATACTTGTTTGACGCATAGCCTGGATGTGCAGGTTGCGTGATCATAGTGTGAACACCTGGATATCCAGGTGGGTGCCTTCCGGCAAGAGAACATCTGAAAACTATACATGGCTCTGGTTAGAAAGGGTAGGAATCCTATGGACATCAAAGAAATGTGCATATATGCAGCATTTTTTGGAACTCTCCTTGTATTCAGGCGGGTTGTTCACAAGCAAAGCCCTTCTACGCTTGGCTTCATGCCGAGCAGCGAAGGGTGGAAACTCTTTGGGAGCGGAGCGTTTGCAGGATTAATATACGCGGCAGGGTATTTCCTGGCCGTTGTGGCATCAGGCAAGGGACGCGTAATTTTCAGCGGGATATCCTCGGCAGCGCCAACCCTGAGGTTAGCCTTGGTTGTATTTCTTGGCCATCTCCCAGAATTGCTGTTCGGCGAAGCACTGTTCCGGGGCTATGTGCTCGAACGCCTGTCGTTAAGGCTGAAACCCACTGCGTCTGTAGCCATTACCTCTGCGTTATACACAACATACAGCCTACTTCTGTACTCAGGAGAGTATCCCTGGATTTATGGCCTTAATTGTCTTCTTTCAGCAATCCTATGCTTAATGGTGCTGGTGAATGGTTCGCTCATGCCCGTCCTGGGTAAAGAAGCGGCTTTTATAACCGCCCAGGCCCTTCTATCCGGCACTGAATACGGCGTTGAACCCATTGTCTACCTCAGTGCAGGCAAGAGCATTTTCAGCGGCGCTCCCGCCAACATGAAATCGGGCCTCGCACTTACCGCGGTACTCCTTCTTGGCCTGCTCTACGAAGCAAAACATGCCGTACATCATTTCAAAGAAACCAGGGCAGTATAACCCTAAAATACTCTGGCATCATCCCGGTACCAGTCCGATGCCTCTCCAATGCTAACCCCATGCCTTTTGATGCCCCGGTGCACAGTAAATCCCAGGCCTGAAAAAATGCGGAGGTGCCGGCCTAATGCCTACTATTGCCTCCATCAGGGGCATGTCGCAACACAGAAACTTGCGTTCCAGGCGGAAAGTGATGATACAATATAAAGGTGAGCGCTTACCTTCCATTGCTCTGCCATGTGCGCGCTGAGCAATTCCGCGTCCATACTCATGCAATGATAGCAACATATGAGGAGCCAGCCGAAAGGGCGGTTAGGGTAAACTGCTTGATGAAATCCTATACATAATGCAACCTAATGTAATTTTCTGAAGGAATCCGTACGCTTGGAACAGAAGCTTGTACATAATGCAACTCGGAGGAATCTATATGTCCAAAGTCGATCCGGAAAAAACATACAGGCATAACGACCCGTTTCGGCCATTCACAGAACTTACGTGGCAGTTGGTGGCATCAATGATATCCGAAGATAATGCAACACCTGCAGAAATTGCATCACTGTTTAACCGGGATGTCAACGATGTTATATGTAACATTCAAGAGGCCCACGCTTCCGGGCGGCTGGCAAGGATCGTACGCAACCTTCCTCAAGACATACCGGAACAAAGCTATCGCGATCTTGCGTCAAGGATACTGGGAGACGCTCATAGAGACGCAGTGAAAATGAAACAAAGGCCCAAGAATACGGTAAAAACGTGTCGAACAGCAGTAAGAACGGTTACAGATATAGGGAAGTTCATAAAGACGGGTTGGGCGGAGACTTTATGCACGACTGCAAACATTGACCCTGAAGCTTACAGAAACTCTATAGAGCGTAAACTGAACGAATTCTGGGCAGGTGTGAATTGTCCCCTGGCCCGAAAACTTTCGCAGTGGTTGAACCCTAAGGAAAAGAACCAAGTGAACCAAGGAGAGTGTTGACTGGCTCGCCCGGAAAGCCACTCCCTGCCAAACTCCATTGCCTGCACTTCGACAAACTCCAGCGACTGCATTTACATTTTATGCATATTCAGTGCCTGTGGCATTTTATGCCTATCGTCTCAGGAATGAGGGACAAAGGGCACTAGGAAACTACGCTCCCGTACAGGATTTTTCTAAGGATATTTACGACCGGTGCCGTGAATGGGAAAACCTTCCCGGTGTATATTGCGCCTCTGTTGCCCCTGGATACGCCTACGCTGACGTACCGGATATCGGCATGTCTGTGTTTGTGGTAACCAACAACGATATGACGTTGGCAGAAAAAGTTGCCCAGGACTTAAGCGGCCTGGCATGGAGCCTGAGAGAGTCCTTCACTGAGCCATTGCCGGATGCAGAGGAAGCAACACAGTTGGCGATGAAGCACGTAGCTGAAAGTAACAGCCCTGTGGTAATCGCTGACGGAGCAGACAGAATCGGCGACAGTACCTATATGCTTAAGGAACTCCTGGCACAGAAAGCAAAGAACTGGGTTATCCCCTGCATTACCGACCCTAAAGCAGCCAGGTGGCTTGAAGATAACTCCAAAGTAGGCGACAAGGTCGAACTGATCATTGGCGGCTGGTATGACGAATTCTCGGGAACACCTGTCGAAGTCAACGGTACAGTCGAGTACTTGGGACGTCCTACCTATACTCTGGTTGGCCCCATGGGGAAAGGCGCAAGAGTTCGAGAAGGGTTTGTAGCCCGGATCAACCTTGGCGATAACCGCCATGTTGTGGTCGCTGAACGTATGCTACTATGATCAATTCGAATATACTCGTGGAAAACCCTTCTTCTTTCCGGCCCCCAAATGACCTTGCCTGCTCAGGCCATGCCACAATAACGGCCGCAACCACTGACGCAATCCATCTCAGGAATTGCCACACCGTATCACCCAACCCATCATAGCGGTCATCCCAACCGCCCCCGAAAATCAACCACAGCAATCGTAAAAACCGTGTCCGTCACCGTCACATCAGTTACCGGTGAAGCACTGGGGATATCCTCTTGTATACCAAAACTGTCGCCAGAGAGACGATCATGCCCTTAAGCAGATTAAATGGTATGACTGCATACAGCATCAGGGTTTTGTAGTCTACCACATTCTTGTTAACCTTGCTCCCCATGCTGACTATGGTATCCAGTTCCAATCCAAAAACTTTGGCAAACAGCGGGAACATAACATAGTAGTTGTTCAGTGTCGCAAACGTGGCCATAGCCACAATGCCTAGCCCCAAGCCTAGCAAAGCACTCTTGAATGTCTTGTTTCTCTGATAGACAAATCCAGCAACATAAGCTAAGACGCTACCTACCAGAAAATTGGAGAATTCCCCCACCCCGTTAGTGACCGTGCCTTCAATTAACACATTGAGCAGGTTCTTTACCAGCTGTACCCAGATGCCTGTCATGGGGCCCATTGCAAAAGCGCCCAACAATGATGGCAAATCTGAAATATCGAATTTCAGAAACGGCGGTGCAAACCACACAGGTGTCTTAAAGAACATAAGAGCAAATGAAATCACTCCCAGCACCGAAATCTTGACAAGAGTCTGGGCGGGCCAGGATTGCTCAACACGTTTCATTTAAATGCCCTCCTCGTATGCTTTGAATTTACTCTAGAAATATGTTCTCATCAAAACCCGGGGTAAATTGCGTTTTCGTATTGAGCGTTTCCAGAGGATAGCCCCTATTGCTTCCACGTCATACAATGCAAAAACCCCGAAGATGAGCCTCCGGGGTTACTTAAAGATCCAAAACCTGTTGCATCTTCTCCCATCCAGACTTTGACTGTCGGCCCTGGAATTTCACCAGGTCAACCGGTTTCCCGGCTCGCGGGCTTTGCCGCCGGTGAGGAATTGCACCTCGCCCCGAAGATACATCCAAGTTCAATTTTTAGCCCATATGCGGGTAAATGTCAAGTGCCACTATTTTGCGAGCGGCACTCTCACCAGGCTGTACTCGCCTCCATCCTTCATGTCTATGAGGTAAATCTCAATAGCAATAGGCTCGTCAGCCTGCAAGAGGCGGTGATCAATACACAATCCAAAAGCTCCCCACCCTATTCCGTAAGTAGACGTAGTATAGTTCTGCTTAATCACATCAGCACCGGACCCAGTTCTGGCCCTCCAGTTGACATTGGCTTCGAATGCCGTTGCAAACCCCATTACAAAAACACTGGACCCATCCCATTTGAACCCAGGCTTGGGGCCCAACAGGAGCACCCTTTCGCCTTGAATTCCCTGCATTCTTGTGAGAATGGCACAAGCTTCCGCCCTGGTAAGTGTACCGTCCGGCCGGAAAGCCCCGTCGGGATAGCCTTCGATAAATCCTCGCTCGACGCACTCTGTTATCGAGGCCAGGTATTTTTTCTGAATGCTGGATACGTCCTTAAATTTCTCGAACCCAGGGAGGCTGGAA
>DUTL01000275.1 GCA_012842105.1 Candidatus Fermentithermobacillaceae bacterium
AGGTTTCATTCCAGGGTTTTTGAATGCCCCGGCAACCATCCCGGCCGCCAGGCATACCACAGTGTGTATTACCGGCGGCAAGTTCAGCAATATTCCGGCCGCCGTGGCAGACACACTGTGGTATGCCTGGCGGCCGGGATGGTTGCCGGGGCAATAGCAGGTTTCATTCCAGGGTTTTTGAAAGCCCGGTGGAATGCTTCTGAACTGGTATCGTCATTGATGCTTAACTACGTGTTTCTCAAGCTTGGGATGTACCTGATAACCTATCACCTTAGAGATCCTGCAGCAGGAGCCCTTGTATCCCTTCCTCTGAGGAAGACTTCGTGGTTACCCCAATTTACCAAGTCCACAAGGCTTCACGCAGGCGTATTTGTGATGCTTCTGGTTGTCTTAATCTGCTACTACTTTCTTTTCAGGACAGGCAGAGGCTACGAGGCCAGAATGACAGGGCAGAACATTAATTTTGCGCGATACTCGGGTATTCCTGTGTTAAGCGTCATATTGCTCATTCAGGTTCTGGGAGGCGCTGTAGCAGGGCTTGGAGGCGCCGTTGAAATGCTGGGCATTTACAGGCGCTTTCAATGGCTTGCCAGCCCGGGGTATGGGTTTGACGGAGTGATTATCTCAATTTTGTCTAAGAATAATCCGCTTGTGGTGCCGGTAGCCGCAGTTTTCCTTGCATACCTGCGTGTAGGAGCTGACGTCATGGCCATGTATGCTGATGTATCAGCCGAAATGGTAGCAATCATACAAGCCGTAATCATATTGCTGGTAACGGCCGATGCTTTTCTGTCCGGTTACAAACATCGTTTGACGCTGAAAGAGGTGAAGCAACGTGCATCCGCTTCTTAAGGCGATTTTCTCTCCTTCTTTTGCCGCGTCTATCTTACGTGTGACAACCCCTATTCTTTTCGCGTCGCTTGGGGCAGTAGTTGCAGACTTATCAGGGGTAGTCAACATTGCTTTGGAAGGAATAATGCTTATCTCCGCTCTTACAGGCGTGGTGGTTTCTGCTTCCACTGGCTCAGCATGGATAGGGCTTTTGGCCGGCGTGGCCGCAGGTATCCTGGTAGGTTTGCTGCTTGGATATTTTCACCTTAAGCTAAGAACCAACGTGATATTGGCGGGAATTGCACTTAACCTTTTGGCCGCTGAAGGAACTGTATTTCTTCTATATGTGGTAGCCCATGATAAAGGCGTTTCAAGTTCGCTGGCCAGCAAGGTAATACCTGAGTGGCAAATTCCGATCCTTAAGGACATTCCTATTCTGGGAGCTATATTTGGCAAGCAAAATGCCCTCACATATATGGCCCTCGTTGCAGTGGCAGTGATTTACCTGTTTCTGTACAAGACATCTTTTGGGCTGAGGCTCAGGGCTGTGGGCGAGAATCCTGACGCTGCGGACTCAGTGGGGATCTCAGTCCATAAGGTCCAGTTCATAGCCCTGGCAATAAGCGGCGCTTTGGCGGGCATGGGGGGAGTTCACCTTTCCATGGGGTACGTCAGCTGGTTTTCCCGCAATATGACGTCGGGCAGAGGGTTTATTGCCCTGGCTGCTGAAGCTCTTGGACGCAGGCATCCTGTTGGAGTGTTAATTGCTTCACTTCTGTTTGGGTTTGCCGATGCGCTGTCAAACTACATGCAGAGCTTGAGGGTTCCGGGAGAATTTGTCCAGATGATCCCGTATGTGCTCACTCTTGTTGCTCTTGCAGTGTATTCAGGCAGGCAGCTTAAGACCAGGAGGTTTTCCAAATGAGTAACACAAAAGTACCGGTTATCATTGATTGTGACCCTGGCCATGATGATGCCGTAGCCCTTGCCCTGGCTTTCGGATGCAAGAAATTAGATGTTTTGGGCGTAACCACTGTTGCAGGCAACAGCACAGGAGAGAACACGTACCATAACGCCCTGAAGTTCTTGTCTTTTATCGGGGCCGGTGTGGAAGTTGCCAGAGGGGCTGACAAGCCTATCCTTCGCCCGCTTGTTGTCGCTTCTGATGTTCACGGCAAAACCGGGCTTGACGGCCTGGGTCCAGGTGGACCCAGCTTGCAGGGCTCCTGCCGTTGCGCTTTTGACCTTATAACCGAAACTTTGCTAAATTCTGAGGATAAGGTGACTTTGGTTCCTGTAGGCCCTCTTACCAACATAGCCATAGCTTTACTTGCAAGGCCTGGAATAAAGCGGAATATCCGGCGGATCGTGTTAATGGGCTGCAGCGGGAGTCCTATTACCTTCCAATGCAGCGCCGCCCATTAACACGATCCGCCGGATATTCCGCTTTATTCCAGGCCTTGCA
>DUTL01000276.1 GCA_012842105.1 Candidatus Fermentithermobacillaceae bacterium
ATCTACTATATTGGACTCAACACTCTGTTACAGAATCATCCGAGGCAGTTTGCAAGGTAAAATCAAGCATTTCATATTCAGTCACCGCATGATCGGCTTCAATTGGCAAGCCCAAGAGAAACTCGCCATAAATCGTGGTGACCAAATATGAAATGCTTGATTTTACCTTGCAAACTGCCTCGGATGATTCTGTAACAGCCGTGTTTTCCTTTGCGGTAAAGCCGGTATACGAAATCTACTATATTGGACTCAACACTGCGAGAGGAACAGGCCAATATGAAGGCTGGCTAATTCTGAGAAGAAGTTTTACTTTGGAGCAAGACGAGGAAGGATATTGGCGTTGTGTAACGCTTGAAGATGTCTACGATTGAGTTCATACATTTCGCCGAAATACAAGGCCACGCTGTTGGAGAAGGCTTCCTCTCTCGTATCTACTTTTCTGCGCAGCCTCATTAGCATCGAAGTGTCTTCTACCGGATCCCCACTAAAATCATCACCTACAACGGCTACGTCGATGTCGCTGTCCGGTGATCGGGTGCCTTTTGCATAGGAGCCATAAAGGTATACATGCTTTACGTTCAAGGCCTCCTTCAGCAGCCTTCCGTACTCCTTCACAATTGCTTCTATATTGTCTCTATCATTGCCAGAAGCCATGTTCTCAGCCCCTCTATTTTCTTGATGCTCTTTGCGGTGAACTCGTGATCGCATTTTCTGTAGAAAGTCTGCTTGTAGTCTGGGTATCGTGCGTTGATGATACCATAATTTACAAGAAGTCTCTATCCTCCGGACGTGGAGAATCACCGTCTTCCGGTTAACCGCAACCCCGTTGGCTGGCTGTTGTGGCCGGGGAAATCTTCTAAAGATGCTAACCTATCTTGTTTGCCCGGTTCCTTCTACTACATATTTATATGTTGTCAGCTCGTTGATACCCATTGGCCCCCTAGCGTGGAGTTTCTGGGTTGAGATACCCATTTCCGCCCCGAATCCGAACTCGCCGCCGTCGGTAAACCGTGTGCTGGCGTTCACGTACACCGTTGCTGCATCTACTGATTGAGTGAATTTGCAGGCTGCCTCCGGGTCTTCCGTAATGATGGCTTCCGAATGAGCAGTTCCGTATTTTGAAATGTGTTCAATAGCTTCCTCAAACCCGGAGACTACCTTTATGGCAAGAAAAAGGCCAAGGTATTCTGTAGACCAGTCTTCTTCAGCGGCGGGCCTTATGGATTCAACAAGTTTCCGGCTTCTTGGGCATCCTCGCAACTCAACACCGTGGGAAATCAGGGCCCTAGCCACTCCCGGCAAAAACTCCGGCGCAATCTTCTCATGAACCAGCAAAGTTTCCATGGTATTACATACTGCAGGATTACTCACTTTGGCGTTTACTGTGATGGAATGAGCCATGGCCAGGCCGGCTGTGGCATCTACATACGTGTGGCAATTGCCCACGCCTGTTTCAATTACAGGTATGGTGGCATTTTGTATGGTGGCCTGAATCAGTCCAGGGCCACCCCTAGGAATGAGAAGGTCAATTTGATCTCTCAAGTTCATCATAGTGTGTACCTCGGAGCGGTCCGGATTGTCCAAAAACTGAATACACTCAGGGGAGATTCCCGCTCTTTCCAGCCCCGTGCGCAGTTTGCTTACAATCGCCGTATTACTCCTCAATGCTTCTGTTCCGCCTCGGAGTATTATCGCGTTGCCCGACTTAATGCAAAGCCCGGCCGCATCTGCGGTAACGTTGGGGCGGGATTCGTAAATAATGCCTATCACGCCGAAAGGCACTCTCACTTTCTTGATAGCCAGCCCGTTTGGGCGGTTTATTTTTTCAATGATTTCACCCAGATTGTCGGGCAATTGGGCTATTTGCCTGAGGGCTCGCACCATGCCGTTAATCTTGGCTTCTGACAAGGCAAGCCGTTTACGCATGGCTCCGGTAATCCCTGACTTACCGGCTGCGTCCAAGTCTTCATTGTTGGCCCTAAATATGTGTGATTGGCCCAGTTCCAGTTCCTGTGCCATACACAACAAGGCTTTAGCCCTTTGCTGTGGGGCCAGGGCAGCAAGCAGCCCTGATGCTTTCTTAGCAAGTTTTGCTTTTTCAACTACATTCATATGCTTTTCCTCCTATGCTGCCGGGCTTTCGGCCCTGAAACACTTTGTCTCCCGCGAACAGGGTTCCTATTAAGTTACCGTCAAGAATCAACCTGAGTACGCCGGGCATGCTGCCGTTGGCTATTACTGCCGGGATTCCGTGCTCCAATGCCATGTTGGCTGCCCACACTTTAGTGATCATCCCGCCGGTGGCCACATCGACGTTATGTGTTCCCTTTGCCATATCCAAGACTGACGCGTCAATATTCCTTATCGTTGTTATGAGTTTGGCACCGGAATTGGTGCGGGGGTCTTTATCGTAAAAGCCTTCGGTATCTGTCAACAGCACCAGCAAGTCGGCGTCAATCAGAACAGCTACTCTTGCTGACAAAGAATCATTGTCGCCGAATCGTATTTCTTCTACCGCTACGGTATCGTTTTCATTGATTATAGGGATAATCCCCATCTTCAGCATTTCCTCCAAAGTATTTTTGCAGAGAGACGATCGTTTTGGGCTTCCCAGATCATCTCTGGTCAAAAGCACCTGCCCTACTGTAAGCCCGTACTCTTCAAATAGCGTTTCATAGCTTTTCATCAGCAACCCTTGGCCCACCGCTGCAAGTACTTGTTTTTCGGTTATAGAGAGGTTTTTCTCCCGTCCTATCCGCCCTTTACCTGCTGCTATGGCTCCGGACGATACAATTACCACTTCCCGGCCTTCGGACATGATTGATGATACTTGTATCACAATATCCCTGAGAAGTTTCTCATTGAACACTCCGTTCTTGTCAGTGACTGTTGACGAACCTATTTTGACTACCACTCTTCTCGCCCTGGTAATGGCGGAACGTTTTCTGGTTTCTATGTCTGAGTAAGCTTCGGAAATCTCCTCTGACCGCCGGCTGGCGTTGGCCATTGCTTGTTCCACAAGAAGGCTTAGCCTGTTGGACTCGAAAACCCGGAGCGCCGCCTCAGTTGTGCCCTGAGGGCAAGCGATTTGGCCAATCAGTTCCTTCAATGTCAAACCGGTACTCTTTAAGAGGCAACCTGCTCCTATCAGGGTTTGTCTTGACAACTCCTCTGACAGTTGCCTTCCCAATCCCATTTCTACGGCTACCTCGGCCATTGCTTGTGCCAGCCGGTAGAAATAAGCGGGGCCGCTCCCTGACAATGCCGTAACCGCATCCATGTAAACCTCGTCCAGCCAAAAAACCTTCCCCACTGAAGAGAACACAGATTCAGCCTTTGCCTTTTGCTCATTGGTAACCCGGTGGCTCGCGCACAGGACAGATACTCCTTCACCTACCTGCGCGGGAGTATTGGGCATTGCACGTATTACCGGGACTTCAGGTTTCAACGAAGCCTCAATGCTCGTAATGGTGATACCTGCCACAATCGAGATAACCAGATGATTCTCAGTTATCAGGTTTGATACGGCATCTAACACCCCGGTCATCTGGTCCGGCTTAATCGCCAGTATGATTATCTTTGATGACATTACCAGTTCTTCATAGTCTTTCGCAGCTTTGACCCTGTACGTGCCACAAAGGTTTGCTATGCGTTCCCGGTTGTTTTTGTTGATTACCATTATTTCGGAACCGGGCAAGGTCTTGCCTGAAGTGAGGCCTTTCACTATGGCAGTTGCCATAGTACCGGCTCCGATGAATCCTATTTCCACGCTGTTCATTGTGAAAAACGCCTCCTAACATGCAAAAAACCTTCGCCGTGTAAGGACGAAGGTTTGTCTCCGCGGTACCACCTTAGTTCGGGCATTTAGCCCCTCAACAGATCACCCTTGGTGAACTCCCCGTGTAACGGCGGGGCTCCGGACCAGGCTTTTCGCCGTCGGCCTCGGAAGCGGGTTCGAAGAGTGTGGAAGGTAAACTTCTCAGCACGCGTTTACTCTCTGTGCATCCCGTGCTCTTCTACTGTTCTTAGTCATAGGCCGTTTCAGTATTTGGTATGTTTAATAATTGACATGTTTGATTATGCCTTGGTTAGCGTATGTTGTCAAATTGATTACTACGGCCATCTTGGAATGCCCCCAATCTGATTGACAGCATCTGCCATCTCTCTTATAGTAGGAAAAAGCCTGAGGGGTGATCCCGTTGGTTATCGCAACTAAGGCTCTTACCAAGACTTTTGTCACCAGGACCAAGCAGCCCGGGCTCAAAGGTTCAATCCAGGCCATCTTCAAGCCGGCGGTTATGCATGTTCACGCCGTCAGGGGCATTGGCCTTCGTGTGGAACGTGGGGAAGTTGTGGCGTTTATAGGCCCTAACGGAGCAGGTAAGTCCACAACCATCAAGATGCTGACAGGGATACTGCACCCTACCGCCGGAGAAGCTACTGTACTGGGATTTACCCCGTGGGAGCACAGAGAGAAGCTATCATACAGGATAGGCTCTGTATTCGGCCAGAAGTCGCAGCTGTGGTACCACCTTCCCCCAATTGACACCTTTAACCTGCTTGGGAAGATATACGAAATGGGCCGGGCCGAGCAGGAAAAGCGGCATGATTTTCTGGTTGAAGCCTTCGAGATTGGGGATTTGATGAATATTCCCGTAAGGAAGCTGTCCCTGGGCCAGAGGATGCGCTGCGAAATTGCTGCATCACTGCTGCATAAGCCCGAAGTTATCTTCCTTGACGAACCGACTATAGGATTAGACGTGGTTGCCCGCCAGAGGGTACGCCAAACCCTTAAACAGTGGAATGACCAGGAAAATGCCACAATATTTCTTACGTCTCATGACGTTGGCGACATTGAGCACCTTGCCGGTAGGGTGGTTATCATAAACCACGGGCAGATAGTGCTGGATGACCGGGTGAAAAACCTCAAGTATCACTATCTGAGAAAGAAGATCGTTGATTTAAGATTCTCAGCCGCGCCTCCAAAACTGGATATCGCCGGGGCTAAAATACTTAAGTCAAAGGACACCGGCTTGAAACTGGAAGTGGATACCGGCATTGCCGGCATCGATGGGGTGATATCGGCCATCCTAAGGCAAGGCGAGGTCCAGGATATATCAATATCCGATCCTCCTCTTGAAGCTATTATCGCAGATATATTCACTGCAAAAGAGGAGGGGGCTTAGATGGTTCAGAAGGCCGCTAAGTACATCGAGGTGTTTAAGGTAAGCCTGTTTTCAAGGCTTGCCTATGGTTACGATGTGCTGTTCAGGCAGCTGTTTTTGGTAATCATAATGTACGTATTCGCCCAGCTTTGGCGCACTACTTACGCCTGGGAGGGTACCGCCGATATCTCCGGATTCACAATGAGGCAGATGATATGGTATTTGGCCTTGGCCGAGAGCATGGTTATGGGCATGCCGGCGGTGGGCATGGCTATCGATGAAGAGGTCAAGTCCGGCTCGCTTGCGTACAGCCTGGGCAG
>DUTL01000277.1 GCA_012842105.1 Candidatus Fermentithermobacillaceae bacterium
CGTTGGTTTTCTATGGCACACGGCCCGGCCATTATTACAACGCCTCGCCCGCCTATTTCGAGACCGGCGGACAGCCGGATTACCGTAGGTCTTTGCCTGAATTCCATGCTGGCCAGTTTGAAGGGACGCAGTACCCGGATGATTCTTTCCACTCCGGGAAGCACTTCAATTTGGCCGACGTCCAGGTGCCTTTCACCGCCGATTATCCCTATGATGGTCCGTTCGGTACCTGCTGATATGTGGGTCTCCAGGCCTGACTCTTGTATCTTGCCTGTCACCCTATCCAGTTCCCTGGGTGATGCTTTGGCGTTCATTACAACTATCATGCTTGATTTCTCCTTTCCGGGAGTGGTTTTGGGCTAAGTCCGGCCTTAAGGCTGACGCTTCTCTCAGGTAAACATGGCTTATTTCTCTTTGGCTCTTCTGCGTGTTAAGCAGTACCAGGATTCTGATGCACTTAGCCGGACAGTCCTTGACGTCGATTTCCTGGGCGCCGAAAAGCGGCACGTCCAAGAGGCCCAGTTTTCTGGCTGCCGCCGCAGGATACGCTGACTTGAGATCCGGTGTTGAACTGAAGATAATGCAGGCAATGTCCTGGGAATCTATGCTGTTGTGACTAATCAGTTCCTGAAGCAATTCTTTGCCGGCTTCCAATATATCTTCCCTGCTGTTGGATGAAGCGGTTGTAGCTCCCCTGATCCCCCTTATCACGGTGATTCCTCCTTTTTGATGTAAGTGCCTCAATGCCGGCCGTCAGGCCACGCAACCTGCAAAACAAAAACCCGCCCCTGTAAGGGACGGGATGTTTGCCCGCGGTACCACCCTTTTTGATACTTGTTGGCCAAGTTCCGCTTTAGAAGTACGGCACCATAATCTGCATAGCATGTCATCCAGGGCAATCTACGGCTTACGGGTACAGTTCAGGCGCCTATGGTACAGCTCTGCGGCTTTCGGCAGAACTGAGGCTCCCTTCACAGTGCTATGGCTCACAGTCCACCGCTAGTGCCCCCGGGACACAGATATGTCCGGCCCACTGCTCTGGCTCACGGCACATGGCTGTAACTCTGGCACATTACCATCGCTCACTGGCTATGGCTACCGGGCTTCGACTATGTGCGATACTCTCTTCCTCTTAACGGTGGAAGGTCCGCCTGAGTCTAATGCCGCCACAATCATGCGGGTTCAACCGGTGGCTCAAGGGTGTATTCGGCGAACTACCGACCGGGTTACACCGGCCCCCGGCTCTCTGTGACGGATCGTATCGCTTACTTCTCCCTATCATCGCTAATTATACACAAGGCACCTGCGTTGCCTTTGATTTTACCGAATTTACCACAATTCCCGGGAAAAAGTCAATAAGAATTGTTTTGCCTGTTGCCGGAACCTTAATTGCAAAAGTAACTTCCAGTGTTTTTGCCCACAGTCACCACCTTCCAAGGGATTTCAAGTAATCTCAGACTGTTACGGCAAAGGAGCCTGGCCATAACCACGTAAGAGTTACCGGAACAAGAATTCGCTTATGACAAATTTGCCGCAAAATTCTCAGGAAGGTTACTGCACAGGGAAGAAGAGATTGCAAAAAACGCCTACACAAGCAGGGAGGAAGGTTGGTATTGGCGAAATGTCCATTATCATGGAAAAAGCATATGGAGACTACACCCAAAACCAGCCTGTATTGATGCTTCCGTCTTTGAGAGGATGGTTGCCGGAAGGGCGCTTGGCTTTCGTCATCATCGATATAACAGATGCCGCTGCAAGGATTAGGCTGGGATGGAAATGAAGAATAGAGTGAGATTGCTGGAACGAATAGCAAAGGTAATCGTTGACCGGCGAAACCTGTTGTTCCTGCTCTATGTTATTGCAATAATCTTCAGCATGTTTTCCATGCACTGGGTCCGTGTGGAAAACGATATTGTCTATTACCTGTCAGAAGATAGTAAAACACGCCAGGGAATTACGGTTATGAACGAGGAATTCACCACTTTTGGTATGGCGGATATTATGATTGCAAACATTTCTTACGAACATGCCAGGGAGATAGCTGACAAAATAGGCGACGTCCACGGGGTAGCCTCGGTGATGTTTGACAACACAGAGGATTATTATAAGAACTCTTCTGCGCTTTTCGTTGTCCTTTTTAGCGGCGAAGATACTGATGAGATCAGCTTAAAGGCCATGGAAGACATACGAAATATTGTCGAGCCCTATGACTTTTCCATTTCTACTACAGTAGGTGTAGATATGGCCGCCCAATTGGCAAGGGATATGACAATAATAGGCGTACTTGCAACAATTATTATAGTCATTGTCCTTATATTTACATCCCAATCCTATGCTGAAGTTCCCGTGCTGCTTATGACTTTTGGAGTGGCTGCCCTTCTCAATGTGGGGACAAATTTCATGCTCGGGAAAATCTCCTTTATATCCAATTCGGTAGGAGTGATTCTTCAGCTGGCTTTAGCCATTGACTATGCTGGATATAAAGGAGATTTTCCCGAGCATGAAATTTGTCCCCACATTGAGAAGGGCAGCCACTCCAAAAGTCATAAGCAGCAC
>DUTL01000278.1 GCA_012842105.1 Candidatus Fermentithermobacillaceae bacterium
CCTGCCATATATTTCCTCCCAGAACGGTTATGGTTGCACCTTACGACGCTGAACTCTTCGGCCACTGGTGGTACGAAGGGCCTCTATGGTTAGAGAACCTGCTGCGCCGCATGGCGACGGAAAAGCAACACGTCAAGGCCATAACGTTGTCTCAATACCCTGAATACTATCCGGTTAACCAGATAGCTCAACCATCGGTATCAGGTTGGGGATACAAAGGCTATCATGAGGTATGGCTTGAAGAATCAAACCATTGGATCTACAGGCACCTGCATCACTGTGAAGAGGCCATGGCCCGCCTGTCAAAGAGCTTCAAAGACGCCTCCGGCCTGGCGAAAAGAGCGTTGAATCAGGCAGCGCGCGAGCTAATGCTGGCCCAAGCTTCTGACTGGCCATTCATAATGAAATCAGGAACAGTACATCAATACGCAACAAACCGCCTTGTGATTCACACAGGAAGGTTCCTCAGGCTTGTCCGCGAGATCAAAGCCGGTGCCATAGACCCTCTGTTTCTGAGTCATTTGGAGCAATCCGACAGTATATTTCCTGACATTGATTTTAGAGACTTCACTGAAGGTACCCGGGATGCTGAAAAGGTATCATGACAACGAGGCAGTGGACAACTAAGCCCTTGCCATATGAACATGTTTGAAAGGACTGATTTTGTGGGAGTACCGGAACAGCCTGAAACGAGCACAAATGAAACAATCAAGGAATTTGGCACGACAAGCTTATCTTATGGAGAAGACAAAATTTTCTGCCTGCCGGTAATCGGGCAAATCGAAGGGCACATTGTACTTCCTTCGCAGAATAAAACAACGAAATATGAGCATGTTATGCCCCAGCTTGTAGCCATAGAGGAAGACCCAAATATGTCAGGCCTTCTGATTCTGTTAAATACAGTCGGCGGAGACGTAGAGGCAGGCCTTGCAATAGCCGAACTCATAAAAAGCATGTCAAAACCAACTGTCTCACTGGTGCTGGGCGGAGGGCACAGCATCGGGGTTCCTGTGGCCGTTGCGGCAAAATACTCGTTCATCACAGAGTCAGCGACTATGACTATACACCCTATTAGGCTTGCCGGAACCGTTCTTGGGGTTCCGCAAACATATGAATACCTGGAGAAAATGCAGGACCGTGTGATCAAATTCGTCGTTAACAATTCAAGGATACCGGAGGAGATTTTCAGGGAACTCATGTTCAGGACCGGTGAGCTTACCCGGGATATTGGAACGGTTCTCGTAGGCAGCGAAGCGGTAACAATAGGTCTAATCAACGAGGTAGGCGGGCTGCAAAGAGCCGTGGAAAAGCTCAAGGAAATGACGAAAATGGCCAATACACGGCTGCAAAGCACCCAAACTGCCTCATATGTACAGCCAGAACCTCCGCTCATGCCTGAGGTCAACCAGCCGGTGAACGGCTCCGGCCAAGTGTTACCGGAGCCAAAGTAGCCGGAAAGGAGTGGTTCCGCCATGGTGCTTTACACTATCTACCCACAAGAAGTGGTTTTTCAGGTTGATGAACCGCATAATTACATTACCGTAAATATTGACAACAGGGTTTTTGTGATGGAGATAATCAACGGCCAGGCCCAAATCGTAAGGCTAATTTCCCCTGACCCACACGATTACCTCAACCCGAACTGGCAGCCCGGAACAAAGCTGGGCTTCACAATCCCGGGGAAGTAGCCGCGTTACTTGCCTACGGTTCAACCACCCATGACAGGCGATACCAACATCACCTCATCTCCCGGCTCTGGCTTGTAATCCAGGCCCACCTTCTCATCCCTTACCAGGGCAAACATGAACAGAGCCCTGGGCACCTGCAACCTGTCCAGTATGTCTCCAATGGATTCGCCGCGTATCAGATCCAATTCCAGTTTGTCCTTTCCTTTGGTCAAGTACCCTGCAGTATGGCCCGTTGCCGTCAAAACAATTCTGGTGCCGGCCTTCACCTGTAAATCACATCCTATGCGTATTGTTATCTTGCTTGCTTCAGCCTGTGGTTCCAAACCGAATATTCGCTAAGCCGCTTGAAGCGCAAAAGAGCCTAACTCCAACCTTCATATATCAACTTTCAACGATTTTGTCACCCTTTACCGCTTTCAAAAGCCAGAAGCCCTAACATGCCAAGAGAGCCGGCTCGCCTAGAGGGCCGATCTACCGAAACGAGACTTAAAGCAAGGCGCCTTGGTACACGTGGTGTACCAGCCGGCAAGTCTGCCTGCAGAGTGGCAATATCACTGTCAGGCAGCAATATCTCGGATGGGTTTGAGGACCGCAAACCAAATAAGGTATAATTTAGAGCAACCGGGAGGTCTTTGATATGCCGTGTACAATCGTGCCGCATACAATTCTGGATAATGACTACGCATCTGTCTACCGTATTGAACTGCCTGAGCCCTTGCCTGGCTACAGAGAGTTTCTCACACCCTGGCTGGTTACTGTAAAGAATTCTTCCAAACACATCAATACTCTGATAGACCCCGGCCCTGCGTTTTCAATCCCCCACCTGGTTGAGCAACTGAAACGCCTGGGAATATCCGGTTTGGACTGGATCTTCCTTACTCACATACATATCGACCACGCGGGAGGAACCGGGGCCTTGTGCAAAGTATTCCCTTCAGCGAAAGTGCTTGTGCACCCCAGAGGATACAAGCATCTTGCTTCTCCCGGGAAACTCTGGCAAGGAAGCCTGGATACACTTGGAACGTTAG
>DUTL01000349.1 GCA_012842105.1 Candidatus Fermentithermobacillaceae bacterium
AATATTATTGAGCATCCTTGGAAATAATGCATCTCAATTAAAGCCAAGTTAGAAACAATGAAGCCAGCTTGACCCAGTTTGTACCCCCGTTAGCACATTGTCTTCGGCAGCCGGCTTCCCCCGTATTGTACAATGTGCTAACGGGGTACAAACTGGGTCAAGCTGGCTTAATTGTTTCTAACTTGGCTTTAATTGAGATGCATTATTTCCAAGGATGCTCAATAATCTTTTAAGGAGGAAAGCAATTGTCTGAAAATCAGAATCAGAACTCGAAAGCCGAAGAATCGGCGCAGAAGGAACAAGTGCCCCATCAAATTACCATTGACACAGCTAAGGGGCAGATCGTGCTTGAAGTCTATCCTGACTTGATGCCGATCACAGTGGCCAACTTCGATAAGTTGGTGCAGTCCGGTTTTTATAATGGACTTAAGTTTCACCGGGTCGAAGACTGGGTGACCCAGGGTGGTGACCCGAAGGGCAACGGCACAGGTGGCCCCGGCTGGTCGATCAAGCTGGAGACTAATCCGCAGCTGAAGAACCTGCGGGGAATGGTGGCCATGGCTAGGGCTATGGACCCCGACTCCGCCGGCTCCCAGTTTTACATTCTCAAAAAGGATGCTTCCTGGCTCGACGGCCAGTACGCCGTCTTCGGCAAGGTGATCCAGGGGATGGATGTAGTCGACCAAATCCAAAAAGGCGACATTATGCAGACGGTTAAATAGCCATCAAAATAGCTATCGGGTCAGGTGGGTAGGTTTATGTTATCCCCGTGGCTGCCCGGGATCCGATAGCAATGGGGCTATGCTGCAATATTACCAGGTATCACCAGGGGATTGCTGCATACTGTATTACCAGAATTCATGGTTACTGCCATATACCGTATTTACCAGAACTCTACAAGGTGACTGTCACCATGTGACAAAAGGATCGTCACTCTGCACTCTTGTCATGCTTTTGTCACGGGTGACTGTTATTGTTTCACTGTTTGCTGCTGTAGTCTTATAGATAAAAAAATTTGTATAATGCCAATTATAAAGAAAATAATATGCAGTACATTAATCGTATATAACATGTAGCATTGTATGACGATCCACAGACAGAGGATTATTCCAAAACATCCACTTATATAGGGTTGATATTTATTTTTTGCAGTAATAAATGCGATTATATTGCCAAGTCCAAGCACAACGAATAAAAAAATACCTGGTATCAAAAAGTCTATAAAAGGACCATTTTTCAATGCTTCTGAAGCCGTTATCCCGACCGCACTTCCGGAAGGGCTCAATATTCCTGCCATTCCCCCAAATAATGCTCCAACACCGACAAAAATATGGATTGTCCCCAACATATTTGGTTTCAAGATGCTCGCCTCTTTCATTTAGAAATTAAACTTTTTCCTTCTATGAATGAATCATACCTCTGTTATTGTGTTTTTTGCAACTGAAGATAACGGGGCTAGCTGAGGCACGCTTTACAAGACATCCTAGGTGACTGTCACCGTGTATCTTCCTCCAGGTGAACTATCTCTGTGTGCTGGGTTACTTCTCCCAGGTGAACTGTCGCTGCGTGACAAAAGGACCGTCCCCTTGTCATGCCTGGTGAAGAACTTTTTAGGCTTAAGAGGAATACAATTTTTTTGTAGAGTTATTTGGTAACCGAATAAAGCTAAAGAAAAGGGGTGACGTGGATGTTGAAATTGAAAAAGAGAGGTTTTATTCTCACCTTGATAGTTGTTATACTTTTGTTGTCCGGTTTGATTGGGACGGCTTTTGCGCAGGGTATAGGAGAACAGGGTGGCGATATGATGGTGCCTGCGGAGAAGTCGATCAATGATGATTATTTTGCGATGGGGGAAACCGTTACTGTCAAAGGGCGGATTACAGGCGATATGTTTGCGACAGGTAATAATATTGCTACAGAAGGGAATATCGAGGGGGATATTATTGCTTTGGGACGGCAGATTGACGCCGGCGGCAGTGTCGGGGGCAATGTCCGCA
>DUTL01000279.1 GCA_012842105.1 Candidatus Fermentithermobacillaceae bacterium
ACTGGAAGTGGATACCGGCATTGCCGGTATCGATGGGGTGATATCGGCCATCCTAAGGCAAGGCGAGGTCCAGGACATATCAATATCCGATCCTCCTCTTGAAGCTATTATCGCAGATATATTCACTGCAAAAGAGGAGGGGGCTTAGATGGCTCAGAAGGCCGCTAAGTACATCGAGGTGTTTAAGGTAAGCCTGCTTTCAAGGCTTGCGTATGTTTACGATGTGCTGTTCAGGCAGCTGTTCCTGGTAATCATAATGTACGTATTCGCCCAGCTTTGGCGCACTACTTACGCCTGGGAGGGAACCGCTGACATCTCCGGATTTACAATGAGGCAGATGATATGGTATTTGGCCCTGGCCGAGAGCATGGTTATGGGCATGCCGGCGGTGGGCATGGCTATCGATGAAGAGGTCAAGTCCGGCTCGCTTGCGTACAGCCTGGGCAGGCCTTACAATTACGCCCTTTTCCATTATGCAGGATACATGGCAGAGGCGGCCTTTCGCTTTGTGCTCAACTTGCTGATTGCCGGCTCGGTGACCTGGGCTATTGCCGGCCCGCCGTGTTTTTCCGTCAAAGCTTCTTTGGCCGGGCTCCTGTGTATGGCAATTGGTTTTGCCATAGACTTCGGTGTACAGTTTGGAATCGGGCTTACAGCCTTCTGGGTTGAGGACACCTGGGCTTTCCGGTTTCTCTACACACGAATAGTCATGATTTTCGGCGGGATGATGCTTCCTTTGGATATTCTTCCTGATCCGGTACGGCGATTGGCCCAAGCGCTTCCCACAAGCCTGATTGTGTATGGGCCTGTACGCACATTCATTTCGTTTTCAGCAGGTGAATGGGCTATGTTGGCGGTGAAACAAGTGGGCTGGTTAACAGCGCTATGTGTAACCGTCACACTGGTCTACAAAAAGGGGGTGAAGCGTGTCAATGTTCACGGAGGATAGAAAGGGGCTGGCCGCCTTGCCCAGGCACGTTTGCTTCGTTTGGGAGTATGTGAAAGTAAACATAGCTATGGAGATGGAATACCGCGCCGCGTTTCTTGCTCGTATGTTTGGCATGGTTGTTAACGATTGCATGTGGCTGGCGTTCTGGATCATGTATTTTACCAGGTTTCCTGTAGTACAAGGATGGACCAAGGCCGACGTGATTACTTTGTGGGCAATATGCGCCCTGGGGTACGGCCTGGCCATAGGAATTTTCGGCAATGTGACGCGTTTGGCCGGTATTATTTCCTCAGGGAATTTGGACTTTTACCTGAGTTACCCGAAGAATGCGCTTCTTCACACTATATGCAGCAGGGTTAACGTATCTGCCTTGGGTGATGTGTTGTTCGGCCCCTTGGTCTTTGTTTTGCTGGCCAGGCCGTCTTTGCAGGCGTTTTTTCTGTTCCTTGTCTCAGGGGTATTGGTGGCAGGTATCTTTACAGGTTTTGCTATGCTGGCAGGGTCACTTGCCTTTTTCATAGGCAACTCTGAGAATATGGCAGCCCAGATTTTCAACTCCCTTATCCACTTTTCCACGTACCCT
>DUTL01000280.1 GCA_012842105.1 Candidatus Fermentithermobacillaceae bacterium
CTACTGGAAATTGGACCGCTAGATTACCGGTAGATGCAAAACGGAAAACACGGTTTAGAGGATGTCCTCGGAGATTTCACAGCATATGAATTTGGTTTGCATCTCCACATATCCCCCCATTCCGCAAATTCATATGCTGTGAAATCTCCGAGGACATCCTCTAAACCGTGTTTTCCGTTTTGCATCTACCGGTAATCTAGCGGTCCAATTTCCAGTAGAGTTAGGGCAAAAAGCGTACCAGTCAGGAGAGTCTCATTGTGCTAAACCCGCCTTCACGACAACACATGGAGAGCGAATTGCATCCTCTTCGGGCATGAAACCTGCCCACATCAATGCAGCTGCACCTAGTGAAAACGGCGTATCCCCCTCAGAAATTTCACATGGGAACAGTCTTGGATAAAGGCCAAGGAAAGAGATGGCGGCCAATTGGGCCGTGCTCATGCTGGTGGCTTTCTTACCACTGCCTGAAACTACGGCCTCCCACAAGAATAAGTTTGACTTGGAATCAATAAACCGGCGCCAGTTGAAGGTAGGTTTTGTACTGTGCCGTCCAGAATCCCTGAGTTCGCGCATTACCCACGCTGTCTCGGCCAAACCCGGTGTACGCAAACCAGGACTAGTTGATACGAGAGTGGTATTCAGGTCAGAAAAATCCTGAATCATCAGATCCTGAGTAGACGAACAAGTACCTATTGCCCTTAAATGCCTATGGCCTGCCGGACTGTTTTGCGAATACGTCCACCGCCTTGTACCTGCACGTTCAAATCGCTTTGGAGCACGAGGGACCGGTATAGACAACGGACACTCAAAACCCACAGATACCCTATAGCCTTTGACCAGGTCATCTGAGATTCCTTCGGTAAATTCCCTTATGCCGGCTCCAGTTCCCAAAATCAATCCGTCAGAAGCATTAGCACGGCACCATACGTACTGTGCCTCACGGCCTATCTCAGTGCCGGCCACCCAAAGAGACACATTGCTTCCCAAACGGTTCCGTGCAAATGTCTCCTCAATTTGGCTCCACCTGCTGTCTATTTCACGAAGCAGCTTATCTTTCTCAGGTGATTGAAATACCTGGTATGCGGCATCGGTAAGAGTTAGTCCTAAAGAATTGTAGGTGTAGAATTCGACAGGGGCTCTCCCGCTGTCCAGATTGTGAAATCTCTCAAGGACATCACCGAAGGCGTCACGTTCAATTCTGCTTACAGCCTGTTCTCTGGTCAGCGTCCCTGCCTTAAACCCGGCAATGGCTTGTTCCACATGCGTACACTTGTCAGGGTTTGAAAGCTGTGGCATGTTAACGCGAAGCCTGCCCGTGTATATTTCAAAGAAAAGTTCGGCTAATTGCCTCTTGTTCACATGCTTTTTCCCACTGTCT
The DNA here is from genome assembly GCA_012842105.1 of Candidatus Fermentithermobacillaceae bacterium. GTDB lineage: Bacteria > Bacillota > Sulfobacillia > Fermentithermobacillales > Fermentithermobacillaceae > DTU015. The sequence goes on from DUTL01000280.1 coordinate 1,379, forward strand.
ACCATCTGTGCGATAGCAGACGCAAGAGCCATCTTGTATGTGGAAGTAGTCCTGCCGCGCTCAATTATAGACCGCCAGCAGTTCAAGATCTCGAAGATTGTGGGCATGAGATCATTCCTCCGTTTTTGTTGTGTAATAACCCTGACCCTATCTAGCGAAGTGCAATTTCATTACGTGTATACCGGAACCATAGTTGTCTTAGGAGAAGAATTAGTTTCTTCATTAAACTGACCGGCCCTTGGTTTCCAGAGGCAAATCGCCGAGGTAGGGATTTATTGGAGTC
>DUTL01000021.1 GCA_012842105.1 Candidatus Fermentithermobacillaceae bacterium
ATAGTATGCCTGCGCAAAGTAAGTTCCTGCGGGAAGCCACGGCAGAGACTCCTTGTACACTTTTCCCTCGCCTGGCTTGATTGTCTCGCTGGTAACAACCTGGGCATAGCTCTTGTTAGCGCTGGCCCTCCAAATCATCTGGCCGTTTTGCCAAAGCACAAAATCAGCCATCAGGGCGGTGGGCTGAGACACTGTTATGGGCTTATCTGTTGGATTGTATACATAAAGCACCAATTCATTTGCCTCGGGTACATATTCGAGATGATACCCAAGGCCAGTACCGGGGTAAGTCCCATTCCCCCAGCCTGGCCACACCGGAAAAGGCTGCCACCTGAAATACCAGGGCACTTGCCAACCCGCACCCGGATCCTGCCAGGCTGACCCGCCTGCCGGAGCAGCCATCGCGATAGATGCGAACATGGCCACCAGCATGCATACGGCCATTGTGGCACCAAGTATTCGTTTGATCATTATTCCATCTCCTTCGTAGAATTTCGTAAGAATTGATGGTTAACAAGGACTGTTTGAGTGCACCAAGACGTTGACAAATTGAGGCGAATCTAATCACCCGTGCAGTCAAACTACCAGGTAAAAGGCAGTTTTCATGATATCATACCACCCTGGTTCGTTATAGAAGCAATGTCTGTCAACCATGCCAAATAAAGAAGAAGTTACAGGTATATGGACATGCTGGTGGAAAATCGGGGATGGACAGAGCCTGACAGTATATTCTGCGACGACGGCTTTCCTCTTTTATCCACAAACTTTTCCACATATCCCCAGGCGTGTCAACCTGTGTTATTGTCTGGACGTATCGGCGCAGGTATGAATCCAGTGATTGAACCTTGACTAACCGCTCTTAAGATGACCAGACCAGCCTTGCCGAATGGCCTCCATACCTTGCAAACCCGCTTGTTTCACAAGGTAATTTACCGTATATTTACCTGGAGAAATTGATATAAACTTGTAAACGTGTAGATATTTGCTCCTGGTTTCGACAGACCAAGTCTGCATTAAGGACTGCACTAAAGACTGCACTAAAGAGGGGGTAAATCAATGGCTAAACATCAATGTGAAGTATGCAGTTATGTATATGATCCTGAGATCGGCAACCCATCTGATGTAAAGCCCGGAACATCGTTTGACGACACAGTTCAAGCCATGAAGCAGTTAGGACCGTCCCCAATGTTTCACCAGTTTTGGGCAAGATTGAGATACGATATTTTCCGACAGCGGCTTTCCTATTTTATCCACAGAGTTTTCCACATATCCCCAGGCATGTTAATCTGTGTGGTTAGTGTCGATAAATCCTGCAATGAATAGGCACATCCTCAGGGATTGCCCCAAAAACAGGCCCATTATGTCTCGCCGGGTAGCCCCCACCGCTCGGCGGATACCAATTTCAGACGTCCTTTCGGATACAATGATCATCATGAGGTTGTTCACCCCTATGCCTGCCATCAATAGCGCAAGAACCCCTATTATCTCGTATGATCTGTCCAACCTATCCCTCACCAATGAAAGGACTTCCAGGCCTGCAATGTACTCTTTGACTACTGGTACCAATGATCTTAAATGTTCGCCAAGCAAAGTCTGTAACCAGAGAACTGACTGGCTCATCTGAGGCTAATATAGCTAATTCCTGGTCCCCAATGTTTCACGAGCCAGGCACTATGTCAGCTTTGCGTCCGCCCCCGGATCAATCCTGTCCGTCTCATAAAAGTATCGGATATTCGGTAGGCTGCACCGGCTCAAGAAGAGCGCCGCCCTCATCCGCCCTCATCCGCCCTCAAACATGACAGGAATAACCAATTCTTCCACTGTTGCTCCGCCAAGAGCCGGAGTAGTTCTAAT
>DUTL01000281.1 GCA_012842105.1 Candidatus Fermentithermobacillaceae bacterium
GCGGTTCCGCTTGGCGAATCTACCTTCTGGTTATGATGTTTTTCAACGATTTCAATGTCGAACAAGCTTCCCAGCACACGCGCTGCCTGGGACACAAGCGAAAGCAGAACATTTATGCCCAAAGCCATGTTGGCAGACATGAATACAGGTATCTTTTCAGACGCTCTTGATATCATCTGCTGCTCTTGGCCGGAGAATCCTGTAGTGCAGATCACCAATGGAATTTGCCTGGATATGCCGAAATCGAGAAGCGCTTCTATGGCGCTATGGTGAGAGAAGTCGATTACGATGTCAACCTGGACATCTGCCGGGATTTTACCCAGCGAGGCGTATACAGGGTAAGCGTTTCCAGACTTTTGAGCGTCCAGGTCAACTCCGCATACAATCTCCAAACTTGGGGCAGCGGATTCCCGGTAGCCCACAGACGGTTCAGCGTCCGAAAATTCCTGGCGCCTATGAGATTCAGCAACCAGCCTGGTTACCACCTGGCCCATTCTTCCGTTACACCCGTGTAGCAGTATCTTCACAATTCTTCACCTCCATAGAGTTTGGCCCCCTGGAAAACGTGCAAAAGCTTTCAATAAAAACGTGAAACCACCTTTCGATAATGATCCTAATAGAGTATACGCTGCCGGCCTACTTGCCAAATACTCACATCTATTCTACATGCACTTCTAAGTTACCTTTGGCCAAATTCCGGGATAGGGCCCAAGGCCGGCGGCGCGGTTCCGCTTGAGGTTCGTCATTGGATATGCCGGTTGCAGTTTCGGCCGGTTACCTGTCGAAAATTCGGCACCTTATAGACCGGTCAAACCGTCCACGGCTTTCAAGAACCTATCACACCCTCTAACTAGGTCACACAAGATATCCCAACAGACTATTTGAGTAAGGTGGTGTTGGAAGTTGGGTTTCAAGCTTCTTACCTTCAAAGTTAAGTCATTGGCAGCCAACGAAGAGCGGGATATCTTTCTTAAGCTCGAAAAGGAGGAAAGGGCGGTTATTCACGGGGTTGTGAAGTTCCCTGACGGCAGGCCGGTCGAAAATGCGGTTGTTAAGTTGTTCCATCAGCCTACCAAAGATCCATGCAAGCTTATCCCGGTTACTTTTGCATTTACAGACAAGTGCGGGCAGTTTATGTTTGGAGTTCCCTCATGTCACGAGTTTGTGATTAAAGTGTTCTTCTTCGAAAAAGAGCATAAGCCTACGCATGATGATTGCGATTGCTGCGATTACTAGACAGTGATTGTGGCGTCTAGCCGAGCAGTCTTAAGCACATCAGGCATACCAGACTAGACTTGCTTCGTTTTAACGGTGAACAGGGCAGGCGAAGAGTATCTCTGGTTGAGGAACCAGTCAGGTATCCTCCCTTGCCCTGTTGTCTATCTCCCCCCAACCGGTACCCAGTAGTTAGCAGATGTAGGTTATGCTCGGGCAATGCCGGCGCCAGGACTGAGGTTTGCAGGTGGCCGCTAAGTAGATGTGACAACATGTTGGACCCATAGAAGCTCGCGTTCATATAGTGGATCGAGGGGGGCAAGTGATGGATCTGCTAAGAGAAAAGGCCAGGATGGCGGGCATGCAATTGGTATACACTGCTAACAAGAGGGTTTTTCTGTCGATGATCGTAAGAGACTCGACGATGTCATTAAGGGTTCACCGCGTATTCAGGGGATGTTCCGATGAAGTCGCAGGTGCAGTAATTGGGTATTACACCCGACCTGAATTCAGTGAGCACTACGAACAGGTGGTTCGACGGTATATCACGGGAACTATTGATATTTCAGCTCAAGATGTAATTTTGAGGCCTGCTGTATACAAGGCTGTGAGGGAAACCCTGGGCCCTGTTTCCGGTTCCGGCCCCGGTGTTACCCCTGATTACCACTCCGGGGTAGTTCGTACTGTGGACAGCAGGCACCAGGTTCCGTCAGGGAACGAAATCGAAATGCCAATCCAGGCGGTTTTCCGTATTGATGACGGTAGGTATCTTGAACTACCTTCGAGCAAGATCGACGCATCTGTAAGCGACGATATTCAATTGGAAATCAGAGTTGCCAGGGGCCGGGGCGGGGAGGCAGGTTCAAAGAAATCCACACGGGACTGTAAGCACTGCACTAAGTAAGCGTGTAAGCGTAAGCGAAGTCCTGAACCGCGGTACGTACTTGCATTTTGGTTCTTGCTTACAGGATTTTCGGCCAGTCTTCTAACCTTCCTTTACGATGAACACAGGCAGAATATAGAGACTTGAATTATGGAAAGAACATAACAGCCGGCCGCGTTATCATGCTCGCCTGGCCGGCTGTTATGTTCTTTGCTCAA
>DUTL01000282.1 GCA_012842105.1 Candidatus Fermentithermobacillaceae bacterium
TAGAACAACATCATCCAAAATAAGCAGGGCTTTTTCCCAGCCTTTTCTCGGCCCGGTCGCTGCTGCCGCTCTTGGCCTGATTCCTCAATGCGGCTTTTCCGTAATAGCGACCACTCTTTTTCTGGAGGGAATGATCCCAATGGGGTCCCTGCTCTCTGCCTATATTTCCACCTCCGACGAAGCGTTACCTATTATGCTCGCAGACAGGGCCTCTTTGCCATGGGTAGTGCCTCTCCTCGCCACGAAATTTGTTTGGGGAGCGACAGCCGGTATATGCACAAATACGGCAATCCTGCACAGGAAAAACTCCAAGGCAAAGTTTGAAACAGATAAAGCACCGGGCCAAGTATCTTCAATAGAATCAGATACGCAACCCCCTGTGCCTGGCAACTGCGGCTACACATGTACCGGCCGCACACACACTGAAACACACGGCCCGGGCTGCAGATCGAGTACCGGGGGCACACACTCCGGGCAGGCTGAAATTGCATCCCACGCGTTATCACGAACTTTGCGAATCGCTTCCATGGTCTTTGTGCTTTCAGCCCTGTTCAATTTCATCGGGCATGCTGCTCAAGGCCGGCTTTACGGGGCACTTTCAAGGCCTGGCCTGTGGCAGCCGGTAGTTGCAGCTCTGGTCGGCTTGGTTCCATCGTGCGCCACGTCAGTCGCACTGGCAGAGAGTTTTAAGGCAGGCATATTATCATTCCCGGCTACCTTGAGCGGCCTTACATCTAACTCGGGCCTGGGGCTTCTAATACTGGCCAAGGAATCCAGCAGGAAAAGAGACGTTGTTACAGTAGTTGCGCTGCTTGTGTTCGCCGCTGTCATATCAGGCCTCCTGGCATCAATAATCCTGCCGGCCGGTTATCTCATATTCAAGTAGACCGGCGACAGGTAGGCTGTTTCACACCGGAGCATCATCCTCCATCCAGAATCAGAAGAAAAGAGCACCGGGCTATTCAGCACCTGCATAGGCGCCGGCCACCAAGCAGCGGGCCATTCTCTAGGCTGGCCTTATCCAGCGCAAACCTACGTACCTGACTCGAAACAACACGTTGAACGTCTTACATGTAGTCCAGCATATTCAGCGCATCGTTCAGTATTTTCTGAATGTCGGCCATAGTTACCAAGATCCGTTCTTCAGCTTGGAGAAAACGCTGTATTGGGCCGTGCATATTGACAACTTCCTGGGTTTTCGCAAACTCAGATTGAATATCCTCGTCGGGATCTTTCCCTGTAATGGCAGCAGTTTGAATCAAGAACTGCTGCTGCCTGTACTGCTTGAGAATGGACAATGCTGATTCACTTTCCTGAAGCGCGTGCTTTGCCTTCTGGTACTCTTTGTATTCAGAACTTTCTTTTAACTCTCTTGCGAGCTCGTAAGCCTTGTCGTAAACAGCCATGGCTTAAGTTTCCTCCCTTCCTGGGTCTTTGAAGTCTACGGATTATGTCAAATCTCAATATACGCGGGACGGTTACGGCGGCACGTTGAGTGACACATTTAGGACCGTCCCCAATGTTTCCCCGATGTTTCTACCTGACTGTTTTCGCCGCCGGTGCCAGGATTCCTTCGAGAGAGTATAGAAACATTAAGTACTGAACAACGCTACAGTTGCGCCGGTAAGCCGGCCTAAGGAGGGCATTAACATGCTTGCTGGACTCAGAAAGCAGGTGCTGGATGTATCCATGGAACTGCGCCGCATGCAAATGGCCAGGGGAACTTCGGGCAATGTGTCTGCCCGGGACCCTGAATCAGGCCTGATAGCAATTACTCCGTCAGCAATCCCATATGAAGTACTGCGAGTTACTGACATAGCCATCATAACCCCTGCCGGCGAGATTATTCACGGAAACCACAGGCCATCGTCTGAGACACCCATGCATACGGCAGTCTACCGGCTCCGCCCTGATGTAAACGGCATTGTTCATACACATTCGTTGTACGCAACGGTGTTTTCTGTGCTGAACAAGGAACTGCCTGTAGTTACGGTGCCCCTGGCAACCTTCGGGCCCGTGCCTATTGCACCCTTCCGCCTTCCCGGGTCGCAGGCCCTGGCAGATGAAGTAGCCCGGTGTCTTGGAGTTGCCGGCAAATCAGTACTGCTGCAAAACCACGGCGCCCTCTGTGCCGGCAGTACAGTGGGAAAAGCACTGGAATGTGCCGCATATACAGAAGAAGGGGCACAGGTTGCATACCTCGCCCACCTGGCAGGAGGGCTGAATCCGATCCCGGACGAATATATTGCTGTCATGCGGGATATTTCCGGGACAGAAAAAGCGCTCTAGCCGGGCTGGGCCCCGTGAGAAAACCGGCTGCCACCGCGCCTTTGGAGCCCCTGCCCAAACTCGAGAACCATGGTAGCAAACAACACATTCTTGAATACGCCACTGTGTCCGCCGGTTGTTTGGGTATCCTGGGCAACTGGCTCTACGACTGGAAAAGGGCTGGCTTCTTCATCCGAAATTGCATTAGCTGCTTTGTTCTCATCCATTCTTGTACCCTCCGTATGATGTTTTCACGTAGCGTCCCGCCCGTAGGTGGATACAGATTTGCATTGCATTGCACTTCACTCCCCATCCATTATTCTCCTGTAATTCACGGGATCTGTGTCTCCCTCTGTGCTGACAAACACGATCACGGAGTTTTCGTTCAACTGTAACTTCCTTCTGAGCCCCGAGTACCAAGGAGATTTACAGATAATCCAGAGCAGCCCTATCCCCACGGCTCCCGATTCACCTGAAACAACCACAGGATCATCGCCTAGTGGGCTGCCCAGTACCTGCATTCCACGTGCAGATACTTTGTCAGAACACGCTATATAGGCGCTTGCCAGGTCCCTTAGCACCTCCCAGGCAAGGGGATTGGGTTCTCCGCATGCCAGCCCCGCCATCATAGTCCTCAAATCGCCTCTTTCATCTTCAAATGCAGAATGGGCCTTCCCGTCGGCCCTGGCAGCCGAAACCAGCATACATGCTGCCCGGTCAGGTTCCACGATTACAGAAACAGGATAATCTTTACCCACGCAGTCCGCATAACAGCCTAAGACTGCGGCGGCCATCCCGCCTACCCCGGCTTGAAGAAAGATGTGAGTTGGGCTTTGCGGCCCGGGTACGCCGGTTTCGTCTCCGGCTTCCTGTACATATGCCTCTGCCCGTACCTGTTTCTGCGTCGGCGTTGGTGGCTGTGCCGGTGCTGACATCGCCGCTTCTACTGCCAGCTGTTCGCGCAATTCAGATACAATCGTGGTGTATCCCTGCATAACCCACTTGGGGATTTGAGTATACCCTTCCCATGCAGTGTCCTGAATCAGCACCCATCCGTTTGATTGAGCATCTCGAACACAATGCCTAACCGTATCATCATAATTAAACGGGCTTACTACCACCCTTGCTCCCAGGCTTTCAATGGCTTTGGCCCTGCTATCTGCAGTGCCCCTGGGGACATAGACAACAGACTTATGGCCCAACAGGCCGGCGGCCCAGGCCACCCCTTTGCCGTGGTTGCCGGCAGTGGCAGTGGCAAAAGTAAGCAACCCAGCCCTCCCCCTGGCCTCTTCGGATATAAGGTCTTCATATCTGACGCAGTCAGCATCCAAACCGGCCTTTTCACATATTGCCCTGGCAATGGCATAGGACCCTCCCAGCCCCTTAAACGCATTGAGGCCAAACCGTGAAGACTCGTCTTTTACATGGATTTCACCAACGCCCAGTTCCCGGGCAAGGGACTTGAGCTTCACCAAAGGGGTGGGCCGGTAACCGGGCAAAGTACTGTGAAAACCGCGGGATGCCGCTGATGCCTGGCATGTCAGAAAAGGTGGGCACTCGTATTCGCGCAGGGCTTTGGGAATCACGGCCCTTAGCCCTGTCTCACCCTGGCTTACCCCATGCGGCATCCCAAAGACACCCGCTGCAAACAGGCCCGGTTGTGTATGCTGATGAGCGGCCTCTTGGCTACAACCTGCATTTGACTCAACTCCGTCATTAGAACCCTGTTTCAAGTTGCCGTTCTGTGTGTTTGAAATGACTGCCTGTACATCCGCGCCGGTCTTGAAAATATCCATGGATAACACCTCGCTTATATGTAGACAACCAAACCTGCCGCTCCTGGGTTTCTAGTCCGAGTTGCTCATATGTGCCGAAAAGCCAGGACGCCAGCGTATTTCAAGACAGGATGCCTTGTATGCGCCCCGGCCTCTTTGATTATGACACGGCCTTGAATACCGAACCACCTTCAACGTAACCAAGAAAAGGACAGTTAACAATAATGGGGCAATGTAGTACTATAATTACCATAGCCGAAATCCGAACTTATCAGAAGGCGGCACACCAGAATCAGGCGGCGCTAATGAAACAGTAGTGTCCGCATGACACTTTGAACATATACAGTATTCAAGCAGTATTCAAGAGGAGGCAACCGTTGCATGGCAGAAACGCAGCGCAGTCACAGCAACCACCTACGGCTTGCAGAAAATGTGGTCCCGGGCATCGCGTTAAGCAGTGGAGGCGCGTTAGGGATAAGCCATATTGGCGTGCTCAACACTCTCAACTCAGCAGGAATACACTTCCCCATTGTCGCCGGCACCAGTATAGGAGCGATAGTCGGCGCTGCATACGCCTGCGGAACTCTGGAACTGGCTGAGGAAATGGCCCGGTCGCTTACACGCCAAGCCATGCTGCAGTGGGCAGATCTGCACTGGAACGGGGGCGTTCTAAAAGGAGACGTGGTTGAAAGCCTTTTACGCAAGCTCACCAATAATCTTACTTTTGAAGACTTGCGCAGCGGCGGGATTACTCTGGTAGTAGTAGCGTGTGACCTTAACACGGGCAAACCTGTCTACATATCCGAAGGAGACATTGCAAGTGCTGTCAGGGCAAGCATGTCAATTCCCGGAGTATTCGTCCCGGTAGAAATGAACGGGTCGAATCTGGTAGACGGCGGCCTTGTGGACAGCATTCCCGTTAATATACTCTCCCGCCTGGGTGCTGGCTTTACAGTCGGCGTAGACGTGTCTAATACTAACGACATGTGGTCCCGGGCAAAACTCGGTTTTATGACGTCTGCCAGGACTGCAGACCAGTTATGGGAGCGGATTAGGGGGATTGCCTCCGGCGCGGCAAACGCGGGTTCACGCCATATTGAGAAGTATCACGAGTTGGTTAGCCGGTTCTTCTCCAACACTCTGGGAGCCTCAGCCACAGATGGCCTTAAGGAGGCCTATGCCGACCATAACACAAAGGAAACCCTTCGGACAGAAGACGAGACTCTCTCACCCAAGGATAAGGCCGGAAACGGATCAGCCCTGGATTGGGCGGGGCTAAGAGCTATCATGCAATCAGCAGGCATACTGACCCAGAATTTCGACATGGAGCAAGGCATTCATGCCAGTATTCCCAGGGCTGATATTCTGCTGAGGCCCGACATTCGTCCTTTTCACGCCCATCAATTCTACAAAGCCAAAGAATTGATTGAAGCAGGCGAAACAGCGGTACACAATGCGCTACTGAATTTCTCGGCGCCAGGCAAGCAACTTTCCGGGGCCGCCCATGATGCAGCAGGGCAATGATGCCGCCAAGCCGCGGTAAAACCACGCCGTGAACAACCCAAGAAAACTTGGGATTAATCAGAGTATACGAGGGGGATTGGCAATGGCAAAACGCCTTTCACGATCTGAAGTTCCCGTTGAACTCACCTGGGATCTGACTCATCTGTTTCCCCACGACAACGCCTGGGAATCAGAACTAAAAGCAACCGCCGGCCAAATTGAGACCGTCACCCGGTACAAGGGCAAGTTCAACGAAGGAGCCTCAGTGCTTCTAGAGTGCTTGGAATCTCTTGAGAAACTGCTAAAACGGGTAATCCGTGCGGGGTCATACGCTTCGCTCAAACTCTCAGCTGACGGGACATCCCCTGATAACCAGGTGATGGCCGGACGAGTAGCAGCTCTGGGCGCACGAATAAATTCAGAAATATCTTTCGTGCAATCTGAGCTTCTGAGCCTTCCCGGAGGGACAGTCGAGAAGTATCTTGAGGAAGAACCCGGCCTCAGCGAATTTCGGCGGATGATTGAGAAGGCCCTGGAACTCAAACCTCATATTCTCCACCCCGAAACCGAAAAGGCTTTGGCCGCCCTTGGAGAAGTGCTCAACGCACCATCTGCCATATATCAGCGGTCTAAAGCTACAGACATGTATTTTGACCCTGTCGTTGACAGCCAGGGCAATCGGCTGCCTATGTCTTTTGCGGCATACGAAAGCAGGTACGAAACATCGCCAGACATCGTTCTGCGCCGGAATGCTTACGCTTCGTTTACAAAAGGCCTTAAGGCTTACCAAAACACGTATGGAGCAACCTGGGGCACAGAGGTCAAGAAAAACGTCGTTCTGGCAAAACTCAGGGGATATCCGTCAGCTATCCACATGCTCCTTAAACGCCAGGAAGTATCCATAGACGCTTACAACAGCCTTCACGACGTCATCCTCGCCGAACTGGCCCCCCACATGAGAAGATACGCCAGGCTCAGGAAACAGGTGTTAGGCCTTGATAAGATGTTGTATTGCGACATCGAAGCTCCTCTCGATCCGGAATTCGCTCCTGAAACCACTTTTGAGAAGGCGTCAGACATTATCCTGGGCGGGCTTTCAGTGCTTGGGCCTGAATACACAGACATTATCGATACAGCATTGAAAAACCGCTGGATAGACCTTGCGGAAAACACCGGAAAATCAACAGGAGCTTTCTGCAGTACCGTCCCGGGTGTTCATCCCTATATACTGATCACCTGGACCAACAGCATGCGTAATGCCCTCACCCTGTCACATGAACTGGGACATGCGGGCCACAGCGTGCTCACGCTTGAAAACCAGCGCTTGGCCAATGCTGAGCCTTCAATGTTCTTTGTGGAAGCACCTTCAACCATTAACGAACTGCTGGTGGGTAACTATATTCTGTCACAGAGCACCGACTTGCGAATGCGCCGCTGGGTAATCATGCAGTTTCTGACTACATACCATCACAACTTTGTCCGGCACCTGATTGAAGGGGAACTCCAAAGACGAATCTATGCCCTTGCTGAAAAGGGCCAACCTATTACCGCATCCACTCTCAGCAAAGTACAAGGTGACATTCTCGGCGAATTCTGGGGCGGCGAAGTGGAAATCGATGACGGAGCCAGGCTAACCTGGATGCGGCAGCCCCACTATTACATGGGATTGTATCCATATACCTATTCTGCCGGCCTGACTATCGGCACGGCCGCAGCCAAAGCCATTCGGGATGAAGGCCAACCCGCCATTGACCGCTGGCTGGAAGTGCTAAAAGCCGGTGGCTCGAGGAATCCCATGGAACTTGCGGAGATGGCAGGAGTGGATATGACCAAAGCTGAACCTATTCGCACTGCTGTGGACTATGTAGGGTCGCTGGTGGATGAGTTGGTTAGAAGTTTCTGACATGGCCGGATGAGCTTTCCCGGGGCAAGCCGCTTGTTCTTGGCTGAACTGCGCAAATGAAATTCGGCACAAAATTCGGGCAGCCTGCACCCATTGTGAGGCTGCCCGCCCTGGAATCCGAATGAGAAATAACCTATACTAGGCCTGCGCTATCTTTAAGAAATCTTGAAGCAAGAACTGCAACCTTCCCAGAAGAACTGAGATTCTGGTCATTACGGTATTGCCGAAAGCGGCTCCAAACGCGACCAGCAAGAACACTCTTCCAACTGCAGTAGTGCCTTTCATGAATCGGCCCTTCAATGGAACCGTAAAGAAGAAGTAGGTGGTGACAGTAACCACGCCGATCACAAACAATATATTGTCAATGGTGTTGAGCGAAAGGAATGTTGCTTGTATTTGGCTGAAGAATAGAGCAGGGCGCTTGGTGAAAACGTATCCGGCACCGACCCCCACAA
>DUTL01000283.1 GCA_012842105.1 Candidatus Fermentithermobacillaceae bacterium
GACGCCTTCTTCTTGACATCCCCAAGCCTATCATTTCCCGCTCAGCTTGTGAAGTAGTTAATCTCTCATCCCAAAGCACTACAGGCAGACCGCTTCGAGCTTGAAGTTTTCGTGCGAACCGCACTGACCTTCTCGCTGATTCGCCCAGGGTTCCATCCATGTTCTTAGGGATTCCGACCACAAACCCCACAACTTTATGGGCAACGGCAAGGGCTATGGCTTCTTCCAGAACCTGTCTCTGGTTCCGGTAAGCTATAGTATCAAGGGGGTGAGCGAAAATTCCCAGATCATCGCTAATTGATACTCCAACACGCTTCAGCCCCAGGTCTATTCCAATAAGCCGGCCTTCAGGCACGTGTTTGCTGTTTGATCTCAGAACGATTCACCGCCTTGTGTATTACACAACCTTGAGACAAAAATACGGGCAAACCCTAGCACAGTACCCGCATAACATACATTTGGATTTGTCTACCGTAGCTTTTCCGTTGATTATGGCAATAGCGCCAAACCCACATTTTTCCTGGCATTTGCCACACCCTTGACACCAATCTTCAACTACCAGGTGTTTCGTGGCTTCCCCAATCACTGATTCCAGTGTTTCCCTTTCCCTGGCCGAAATATCCGAACACAAAACCCCAGAAGCGAAGTCAAGTTCCGCCTTGTTTTTTACGCCCACGCACACGCTATCCTTGTAAGGAAAGTCCCTGGCGTAGCAAAGGGCATCATAGCTCTTGCGAAAGAGATGCCCTCCTCCAAGAGCTTTCATGATGTATACTCCTTTTCCCATGTACCGTGCGAAAGCAAGTGCTTCCTCCATATCTTGCCTTGAACCATCTGCAATGCCAAGCCCGTCTATGTTCAGTATGGCGAAAACAACGTCTATCTCAGGCAAAAGGGCTGCGGATCTTACGCAAGCCACGTAATGAGTGGAAACAGATACGGCGTCAATCACGCCTCTTTCACGAGACTCTGCCAGGTATTCAAGTGCCTGCCTGTGGCCTTTTAGTGTGAGCCCTGACTCTTGTTCATGCAGCCCGAAGATTTCGATCTTGTCCCTTTTCATCTCTGTTCTTGCCATTTCCAGGCTTGCTTTCATCCCGGCTTTGGAGACAGCATAGCTCCTTGAAGATATTACAACATTGGGATTGTCGCTTAAGCATTGAAAATGCGGGTATACTCCGTAGAATTCACTGGTATCGAAGAAGTTTACCCCTTGTGATACTGCATATTCCATTAGCGTCCGGCTCTGCTCACCAGGCAGGTTGTACTGGGCCGGCCCCAATACCAAAGAACCCATGCAAAGAGCCGACACCTCAATCCCGGTTTTTCCAAGCATCGAATATTTCATTCAAAGCACCATCCAACCACTATGTTAACGTAAGGATCCCTTATCACAGGGATCCTTACGTCAAATATTCACCGCCAACCTATTCTACAGGTTCAAATCTTCCTGACAGTTTGTCCATGACTTGAGGCATTGTAGTATACTCAAGTTCATCAAGCCCCAACCTGTGAGGTTCAAAAGGGCCGAGAGACCGCATGTAATCTGCAATCTTATTGGCCTGCTGCCTTGCCCTGTCGTAAGCCTGATCGGCAAAGAAATCTTGAGGCCCAATAAGCTTGCCCTGGCACAACTGGAACCCCAACGCCACAACCCTGGGGGGTCCATCAAACCTGGTGGGAGTACTGTGATTCACGCTGCATGGCATTAAAGGCCCGTAATGAGAACCCCTCATCCAGCCTGCAACCAGGTGAGGCCGGGTAAACGGCTCCAAAACCTCTCCTACTGCCGGCATGCCGCTTTGGCACCTTACAATACATACAGGATCGTCTTTTCCTACGTACCGGCCGGCCATGAGGTTCAGCCTCTGCGTGGAGGATGTTGCCGCTATCTCCTTGAGCGTTCTGGAATATACCGACTTGATGCAGTAACGTCCCGTTGCACCTATAAATACAAGCATATCGTATAATTCCTCAGGGCAGTGGAATACAATTTTCTTGTGATCAATAAGGTCATGGACCTCAAAATCAAACCCCTGGTGCATTTTGGGATCGATAATCAGGCCGGCGGTATTGAACGGATCGGCGAAAATCTTGTAAAGGGGCAGGTTCCAGGCTCCCGGATCAGTCTTGTCAGCCATGAACACTACCACTGGTTCAGCAGGCCTTTCTTCGAATTCCATCTCGGCAACCCCAGGGCCCATCCCCTTGATATTCCCAGAGAATGAATCCGCCAACAGATCTTGGCCTGCGCCGTAGAGTTTGAGTTTGCGGGCGGCATAAGTGGCCTGCATAAATGCGTTCCACGCCAGCCCGTGAATCTCTTCATTGTCTGTTCCCCGGCCATGGGTCATGATCAGTTCCATGTCATCGCCTACATGAGTAACCAGGTAGTCAATGAGCCGTCCCTTTCCTTTGTCGGCAAGGTACTCCTTCGCAGTGTCCAAAAGCTCAGGGTGAACACATGAGTGCCCAACAAAGCTCCCTACATCTGCCTTGATTACAGAAAGCGTTATTCTAGGCAATTAAGATCCCTCCGGCAAAATGATAGAACCCACGTTGTCTAATTTGCCTTACATGGCAAACAATCCTTCTTGATAGATTAATTGGCGTCCTGGAATTCTATGACCGGGCATAGCGGGAATTTCGGGGCCGGCCTCAAGTCTCAGTGTAGCCTGTGTCTTTGCCGCCACACAACTGAAAGCGCCATTCCGACCACAAATCCGCCTATATGAGCCCACCATGCCACACCGCCCTGAGCCTGAACCCCCAGGGAAGCTACGCCTGAAAGCAGGTTCGTGAAGAACCAGAGGAAGAGAAACACTATTGAAGGAACTTCAACCACCGGCAGGAAAACACCGATTGGAATCAAGGCAAGTACTCTTGAGCGAGGAAAATTGACAAAATAAGCTCCAAGCACTCCGGCAACTGCGCCACTGGCACCTACCGTAGGGACAAGTGACGCGGGATCTGAAACAACATGAGCAACGGAAGCAACAGCACCGCAGGCAAAATAGAAAAGCAGGTACTTGCCGTGCCCCAGGATGTCTTCGACGTTATCTCCGAAGATGAAAAGGTAAAGCATGTTTCCTATTAGGTGCACCCAGCCAACATGTATGAAAAGGGAAGTAAAAATCCCTGCCATACCTGAAGTCTGAACCAGTACTGCAGGAGGATACTTGCCCGGGTTAGTTATTACTCCGGGGATAACCCCCCACTTAACTATGAAAGATTGCAGCGCAGGCTCTGTAAGGGTTAACTGGAACCCGAAGACCAATATGTTTAGAAGGATAATCGTCCAATTTACAAAAGGCCGTCTATGAGATCTTTGCGTGTCTCTTATAGGTATCATGTAGCATCCCTTCTCAAATAGATGGCTGGTGACGCAATGAACCATGTTGCCGTCATTGCGTCACTTTATATCAATGCAATTCGTCATCCTATTCGTACTGCTCAACATAGACGCGTATTAGTTCTTCCAAGATCTCGTCACGCTCAACTTTTCTGACCAAACTCCGAGCATTGCCATGACTGGTGATGTATGTAGGGTCGCCTGACAGAAGGTACCCGGCTATCTGGCTCACCGGATTATGCCCCTTTTGCTTAAGCGCGTCATAAACACTTAGAATAATCTCCCTGGTCTTGTTTTCCTTTTCGGTTTTGACCGCAAAGAATCTGGTTTCTTCAAACTCAGCCATAGTTGAGTCCCCCCCATTCATTTGAATTCTCTCTCCAAGGGGCGTATCCTTTCAAATCACAAAAACAGTTGCTAAATTCCGCGCAATACAGCTGTAGCTTCGGCGGCTGCAACCTCCAAAGCCTTGTCAATCTCCTGGAAGTGTTTGCCCCCTGCCTGGGCAAGATGCTTCTTTCCCCCGCCTGATCCGCCAAGGGCTTTTGCACCTTTCTTGACTATGGCCACAGCATCTACACCTGCTGAAGCAAGGTCAAGATTAACCATAACGGTAAGAAACGCCCTTGGCCCCTTTCCTGAGCCCAAGATCACAACTGAAGCCCCTTGCTCCCTCAGAAGATCGCCAAGGTGGCGCAATTCATCCGGGTTCATATCGTCTTGACGTGAGACAATCACGCTCCGGTTCCCTACTTTTCTGGCTGAATTTTCGTCTCCAAAAAGGCTCGTAGCGATACTCCGGGCCCTTTCAGTTTTGAGGTTTTCAATCTCCCGTTCCAGGGCATCTATTGTATCTTTAAGCCCCTGGATTTTGCCTAAGGCATTATCAGCCCCTGTGTCCAGGGTGTTGGAAATCTCCTTAAGATTTCTCGCCATCTTCAGGGTCTTGAGTACCGCGCTCATTCCGGCAATCGCCTCAATCCGCCGGATACCTGCCGCCACTGAGGACTCAGCTCCAATCATGAAACACCCGATTTCACCTGTGCGCGATACATGAGTCCCGCCGCACAGCTCAGCCGAAAGGCCAGGCACTTCCACAACTCTTACTATGTCGTCATATTTCTCACCAAAAAGCGCAATTGCCCCCTTGCTCCTGGCATCCTCCAAAGAAGCCTCATATGCAATCACCGGAGAATCCTGCATTATCATTTTATTTACCAGCTTCTGGACCAATTCAATATCTTTGTCTGATACAGCTTGCGGGTAGTTGAAATCAAACCTAAGGTAGCAGTCATCAACAAGCGAACCGGCCTGCTGCACTTCGTCACCCAACACGGCTTTCAGCGCCTTGTGCAGCAAGTGTGTGGCTGTATGGTGCCGCTTGAGCCCTTCCCGCCGGCGTTTGTCCACCCTGGCAACAACCGGCTGCCCTGCAACAATGCCCGGGCCTGAATCAACTGCCTTTACATGGTGAAAGGTCACTCCGTACGGGGTTTTTGCAACACCTGTGATCTCCCCCAACACTTGCTCGCCGTCTGCGCTGAAGAGCGTTCCTGTATCATGTTCCTGGCCTCCGCCTGTTGCATAAAATGGCGTTTTGTTCAAAACCACCATTGCCGTTGCGCCCGGTTCAACCTCAGTTTCCCTGGAATTGCCGGCAACTATGGCGACCACTTCGCCCTGGCTCTCCAGTGATTCGTACCCTGTAAACACAGTAGGCTGTACTTCTTTTACCAGTTCATGGAGCTCGACGGCATCATGAAAAACATTTCTGCGAGCTTTGCGGCTTCTGTTTCTTTGCTCCTCAAGGGCAGCTGCAAACTCTTCTTCATCAACTGTAAGGCCTTGTTCACGTGCCATGTCCTTTGTAAGGTCTATTGGAAACCCGAAAGTATCGTATAGCAAGAAAGCATCCCTGCCAGGCAAAACCTGGCAGCCTCTCTTCTTTGCCGCGGCGATCATCTGGCCTGCGCGGGATTGGCCGTCTTCCAGGGTATTGAGAAACCCCTCTTCATCCCGGGCAAGAATTTGCCTAACATGCTCTTCTTTTGGCCTGAGTTCAGGGTAAGCACCTTCCATTGTGTCAACCACAACCGGCACCAGTTCTGCAAGAAAGGGGCGTTCAATTCCGAGTATCCTTCCAAACCTTACAGCCCGCCTGAGGATGCGCCGCATTACATACCCCCGTCCTTCATTGGAAGGGTGAACCCCGTCAGTTGCCAGGAAAGTGCATGCTTTTATGTGGTCCGCTATTACCCTTGAAGCAAACACTTCATCCTGCGTTTCAAAATTCTTCCCTGCAATTTGCTGCACTTTGCCTGTGATAGGCATGAAAAGATCCGTGCCGAAGTTAGTGCTTGCGCCTTGAATCACTGACGTAATCCTTTCCAGGCCCATTCCCGTATCGATGCTGGGTTTTGGCAGCGGAGCCAAGTTGCCCTGCTCATCGCGTAGATACTGCATAAACACAAGGTTCCATATTTCAAGCCACCTATCGCAATCGCACTTGCCCAGGCCGCACCCGGGGCCGCAACTTACATGCTCTCCCCTGTCAATTATCACCTCAGAGCAAGGGCCACAGGGCCCTGTTTCACCCATAGCCCAAAAATTATCCTCTTCGCCCATTCTGACTATCCTGGACGACGGGATTCCAGCTATCTTTTTCCATAGATTATCAGCTTCATCATCGTCCCTGAAAACTGTAACCCACAAGCGGTTACCTGGAAGTTCCAGAGTTTTCGTGAGAAAGTCCCATGCATATTCAATGGCATCTTCCTTGAAGTAGTCTCCGAAAGAGAAGTTGCCAAGCATTTCGAAAAACGTGTGATGGCGCCCGGTGAATCCTACATTGTCGAGGTCGTTATGCTTACCGCCTGCCCTGACGCATTTCTGCGAAGTAACGGCCCTGGAATATGTTCTTGTCTGAAGCCCCATAAAAACATCTTTGAATTGAACCATCCCCGCGTTCGTGAACAACAGTGTAGGATCGCCGTAAGGCACCAGTGATGAACTGTGAACAATTTCGTGCCCCCGGCGTTCAAAGTACGTCAAAAACAGATTGCGAATCTCAGCCGCTTGAAGGTTCTTTCCAAGCTTCTCCATAAAGTTGTCCTCCTCAGCCTTTGTAACACAAATCCCCGCAGAGCTTACTCAGACACGAAACCGCGAAAATTCATGCCTTATAAGTTCGAGTATTTTATCCTCAAATTCATCAAGCCCCACAATAACTGCCTCTTTGCCACCCCTAAGTTTAACCTCAGCTCCGCCTGCTTCAATGCTTCGTTTTGAAATGGTCACACGGATAGGCATCCCCAATAGATCAGCGTCGTTAAATTTGACTCCGGCCGATTCATCCCTGTCATCATACAACACTTCAACTCCAAGTTCACCAAGCCTCTTGTATATTCCTTCAACGGTTTCCAGAACCTGGCTGCCGGCCCCCAAACCTATAAGGTGAACGTGATAAGGCGCCACGGTAATTGGCCAGATTATCCCTTTTTCATCGCGGTTTTCTTCAACAACGCAAGCCAAAAGCCTGCCTACACCCATTCCATAACAGCCCATCACCAAAGGTTTGAGGGTTCGGTCTTCATCCTGGAAATTGGCACCCATTGACTTGGAGTATCTTGTCCCCAGCATGAATGTATTACCTATTTCAATGCCCCTTGCCTGGGTAAGCGGCGCTTTGCAACACGGGCAGCAATCCCCTTCTCTTGCAGCTGCAATATCGGCCACCGAGCTGACGGAAAAATCTCTGCCAGGAACTACGTTCACTAAGTGGTAGTCTTTCTCATTGGCGCCTGCAACGTAAGAATGCTTCGGCGAGATGCTGTCATCAGCTATTACCTTTAAGTGCCTGACTCCCACCGGCGACATAAACCCTTGTACCAGCCCATTGGCCTCCAGTTCCTCAGGAGAAGCCAGCCTCACTTCAGCCGTACGGAGAAAATTGGCAAGTTTGCGTTCGTTTATATCAAGATCGCCCCTAATCAGGGCCATTACAGGTTGATTATCTTCCTGAGTGAAGTAGGCCATGGCCTTAATGCTTAGTACCGGGCTCACACCCAGATACGCGGCGACAGATGAGATTGTGTTCTTCCCTGGAGTATGCACTTTCTCAGCAGGCGCCGCATCTTGTCCGGGGGATGTCACAGCCGGCTCCGGGCCCTTGTTGAACACGGCAACCTCGCGGTTTGCCGCATACCCGCACTCAGGGCACAAGATCAAAGTATCTTCGCCGGCACCGGTCACGTATATGAACTCGTGGGCCATACTCCCTCCCATCATGCCTACATCTGAGAGCACTTTCACTACCGGAACTCCGCATGTATTGCATATCCTCTCGTATGCCCTGCACATATCCGGATAGTACAGATTCAAATCAGCCTGGTCCGTATGAAAACTATACGCATCTTTCATTATGAATTCTCTTACCCGAACCAGCCCGCCCCTGGCCCGTGGCTCGTCGCGAAACTTGGTCTGGATATGGTAAACCACACAAGGAAGCTGCCTGTAAGAATCAATGAAACGCCGGGCAAGATCGGTTACAGGCTCTTCATGGGTCATTGCCAGGCACATATCCCTTCCTGACCTGTCCTTGAACCGTGCCATCTCAGAGCCTATTTCATCCCACCTGCCTGATTCCTTCCAAATATCCCCAGGGTGTACCACAGGCATGTTTATTTCCTGGCCGCCGATTGCCTCAATTTCCTTTCGCATCACTGCCTCAATTTTTTGAACACTCCGCCAGGCAAAAGGCATGTAACTGTAAATACCTGAAGCAAGTTTTGAGATGAGCCCGGCTCTTAACATAAGGCCGTGGGAAGCCATCTCTACTTCCGCAGGCTGTTCCCGCAATGTTCTTCCAAAAGATTTGCTCAATCGCATCGAATATGTACCTCCAGTACCTGATGCCACGTTAGTTTGGGATCTTCACGCGCTCCGGGTCAGGTCTCTGTATTAAGGGAATTATATCTTTGAAGATATGCAAGGGTCAAACCTCTGGGATTTAGTTTTCCCGCCCCTCCCCCGGTGTTGTTGTAAAGGCCCCGGAACACAACCGGCAGGTTCTGAATTAGCAGTTCATGCCTCTATATATATAGTACCAGCCGCCGCAACACCCTGACTGCATAAGTGTACCCAACCAGCCCGGGCCGGCATGACAAACAGGCCTGCCTTTACAGATACCCTGCAATGCAGGCCTGCCTTTACCCTCGCTGCGCCAGAAAGCCTCAAACCGTTGCGTCTTCCAATCTGGCTCTATGCTATCAGAATACGGGAATGACCCCTCCCTCATACGTTTCATCTATGAATTGCCTAACCTCATCGCTTGTCAATACCTTAATAAGTGTCTGGATAGACGGATTGTCCTTGTCTTCTTTCCTGACAGCTATTACATTTGCATAGGGAGAATCACCGCCTTCGAGAAACAAGGCGTCCTCAGTAGGTGACAGCCCTGCTTGCAGTGCAAAATTGCCGTTAATCACTGCAAGGTCAAGGTCAGGCAGTACCCTTGGAAGCATGGCTGCATCAAGTTCACGCAACTGCAGTTTCCTGGGATTGCCCACAATATCACCAATGGTAGCGGAAGTTCCCGTACCTTCTTCAAGCGTCAACAGGCCTGCTTTTTCCAGCAGCATGAGAGCCCTTCCGCCATTGGTTGCGTCATTTGGAATACCTACTTGAGCTCCGTCTTCGAGTTCAGACAGAGAACTTATCTTTTCTGAATATATGCCCAGTGGCTCAATATGTATTTTGGCCACCCATGTAATCTCGAGTTGTCTTTGCTCGGCCATATCCTCAAGATAAGGAATGTGCTGGAAGAAATTGGCATCAAGTTGCTTGTCTGCGAGCTGCAAATTTGGCTGAACAAAGTCGGAAAATTCTATTATCTCAATCTCAATGCCTTCCTTTTCGAGCAGGGGCTTTGCAAATTCCAGAATTTCAGCATGGGGCACCTCACTGGCTCCTATTTTGAGAGCCTTTGATCCGCACCCCGAAAGCCCTATCACGCTCAACAGCGCAAGCGCGCCCAGAATCAACGTTATTCTTGTAACCTTCTTAGTCAAAACACCGCACCTCCGAATTCCTTTAGTCATGTAGCCGGCTTTCTCAATCGGCCTTTTTGAACAAGAACAAAGAACAGTAGGAAACCTTATTTCCACATGAAGCGCCTGGCGGCGCTATCGCCTGCGTACTGAATACCCTGAACCAGGCCTATCAATACAGCCACACACAATGCCATAACCGCAGGCTCCCACCTCTGGTAACCATACCTGATAGCCAAATTCCCTAAACCACCCCCTCCTATCGCGCCTGCCATAGCTGAGTAGCCAACCAAGTTGACAGCAGTTATTGATGCACCTGAAATCAAAGAATACATGCATTCAGGCACCAGCACATACCTGACAATCTGGTGCCATGAAGCTCCCATGGACACACACGCATCTATAACACCTGGCTCCACAGTGAGCATCGCAGACTCTGTAACCCTTGCCACAAAGGGGATTGCCGAAATGCTGAGCGGCACCATGGCTGCAACGGTTCCAATTGATGTACCGGTAACAAACCTTGTGAAAGGGATAATGGCTACCATGAGAATCACAAACGGAATAGATCTGCCAATATTGACTACAGTGCTCAGAATTGAGTAAACCTTGTTGTTTTTGGCCAGCCCCCGGGGCCCGCTCAGAATAAGCCAGATCCCCAAAGGAGTTCCTATGAGTTCCGCAAATACCAGGGAAACCAGCACCATGGCCAGTGTCTCGCCTGTAGCGGTAACAACAGGCTTCATCAGACTCTGTGATAATAGTGAATTCCAGGCCGTACTCAGCATGTTATTGTCTCTCCCAAATTGGGGCTGCCGGTAAAGCTTGTTCATGGAAAGTGCCTTGATACACATCATTGCATCCTGGCGCGGCCAAAGCCCCGTGGTTTATTGAAATGTGCCTGCTGCAAATTGCGCCTACCAGATCCGTCTGGTGTGTAACCACAAGAACCGTAATACCGGTACTCCGGTTGAGCCCCTGAACAAGTTCAAGAATCGATTCTGCAGTGCGCTTGTCAAGAGCAGAGGTAGGCTCGTCCAAGATCAGTACTTCAGGCTGGGTAACCAGTGCTCGCGCAATGGCCACCCTTTGCTTCTCCCCTCCTGAAAGAAGCGACGGCATGAAATCCTTTCTATGGGAAAGCCCGACCATGTCCAGGGCCGTTGATGCCCGGTTGCGTGCCTTGTGCTTATCGAACCCTTGTATCTCCAGGGGAAGCATTACATTTCCCAGAGCGTTTCTTGAGAAGAGCAGGTTGTATCCTTGAAACACTACACCGATTTTCATCCTGACCTGCCTCAGCTGCTCTCCGGATACCGATAGCACATTCTTGCCATCGAGCCGGATCTCTCCTGAATCCGGGCTCTCGAGCAGGGCCAGGCACCTTAGCAGAGTCGTCTTGCCTGCACCCGACGGCCCGTAAATTCCCAGCACTTCACCTGCCTTAACGGAAAACGTCACGTTCTTGAGTGCATGCACCGGCCCTGATAGTGTATGAAATGTCTTGCTTAGGCCTTTGACGGATATCATCGAGAAACCACCTCCGCGTGAAACAAAATGCCTCTCTGACAAGAAGAGAGGCATGCCTTCATCCCCTTATCTGTCAGACCCATACCGTTACGGGTTCTGTTGGAGTTGGCACCTTCGCACTCTGTGCGGGTTGCCGCAGGATCATCGGGCCAATTCCCTCTCCTGCTCTGGATAAGGACCAGATATTATTCAGTTATATAAGTTAATATTTAGCACAAGTACAGACATGCTGTCAATACCGGCTTCCGGAATTGTTACCGGACAATGATATTGTCACCCTGTAAGCGGACTGAGAAAATGTCACCATAATGTGTTTTGGTGAGCGAGCACGCCGGGTGGTACGCCACGTGTACCAGCAAACCCGGCCCCTACATGTGATGCCGCCGCGCAGGCAAAACACGTTGCCCGGAATCAGCTGCAATTCGCCTTTCCAGGCAATTCACTGCGAAAAACATAAAACTGCCTGCTATTCGCATGCCGGCACACACAATAAACGCCCAAAAGAAACCAAGCAAGTTGTACAAAGTCACTCCGAACATAGGTGCAACAATCGCCGAGGCGTTGATTACAGTTGTATAGTATCCGATAAATGTAGCCTTGCTTTCTTCAGGGGTTACTTCAAGCAAAGAGTTAAACAGAGCAAGATTGACACCTGCAAAAATCGCCCCGGTAAGAACATTGAAGAATGCGATGGTTGTAAGGCTTTTCGAAAAAGCATAGGCGGCCGGAACGATGAAAATCCAAATGCTTGACGTAAACAGAGTTTTAAGATTGCCATGTTGGTTTAGCATCCTTGCCCAAAAGCCGTAGCCAATGAGGGACCCTGCTGTGTTGGCCAAACTCAAAAGGCTTACCCATGTGTTGTTTGCGCCCAGTTGCTTAACTTGATACAAGGTAAACAGAGGCCACGGTGTCTGCCAGGCAAAATGAAATACCAGCGACGCCAGGGTGAATCGAACAAACGCGCCGTTTTGCATGATCTGCCGCAGATTATGCAAAGTGGAATTCACCATGCCCAATCTATTACCGGCAGCCTTTGCATCGCCGTGTGAGTTTTCAACCTCCGGTGAAGCGCGGTTCAGGCTAACGTCCGGTTCGGGCTTGTCTTCGTCAATCTGGTTGAAAACCCAGATTTCCACCAGCGCCATAACGAAAGACGCTGCAAAAACAACCTGGTAGCCCACAGGAGGCTTTACAGCGTCGATGATTCTTCCTGCAAGAAGCACTACTATAGACCCTGTAAGGTTCATAAGTTTGTTCCTGGCCGCAAATGCATCTGCGCGCTTGGAAGCCGGGATGATTTTCGATATGTACGCCTGCCAGCCAACGTTGAAAACTGAGCCCGGCATATTCATCAATGCAACGGCGCTGACCAGAAGCCAGGCGCGTTTATCCTCGGTGAAAAACGGTGTCAGGGATATGAGGAAATAGAACAACCTGTGCAGGAAAATAAGCCTTGAGAGTATTTGCTTTTGGTTTGACTTTCTGTCGATGTATTTGCCGCCCGGTATCATCGATAATAGGCTGAACAGGGCAGGCCCTGAAGACAGGAGCCCCACCTGAAAATCGGAAGCGCCAATTTTGATTGCGTAGATGCCGATAAACGGAGCAGCCAAGTTGAGCGAAACAATGTTGGCTATCCCATGGTATATATTGATCCTGATGTTTCGTTGGTCTCTTGAGAACTGTGGTTCGCCGTAAGAATCTGCATGCAAACGGCTGGTTATCCTCGAATATAAGCGCCTTAGATACGTCATCCCTACCCCACTCCCCCACCCTCATTGGACGCTTATCAAATAAGCCACGACCAATTATGTGCCGTAGCCAATTATGCTGTTGTCAAACACGAGCCTGGGGCCTGACAGTTCAATAGGCCTTCCCTCCGCAATCTCAAACTTACCCTGCCGCTGCCTCTTGGGTCCCGGGAACAATGCTTGCCAATGGTTTTGCTAAACCAACCTTATGGCAAACTCGGGGCAAACAGGGGCGCAATACCCGCATAAGATGCACTTTTGGCTGTCATTGCGAGCCCTCCCATCAACCACTTCCATTGCCATATTGGGACAAATCTCCACACAACGCCCACACCCTTTGCAAAAAGCTTGCACAATAAGGCTCTTCCGGCGAACGGTGGCGTCAGCCAGGCTATCAGGAACCTGCTGGCCGTTGAATATACACAGGTTCATAGCAAGTTCATCCCGGTTGACCATTCCAACTGCCACTGAACTGATACCGGACAAGTTCTTAACATAGTCAAAGGCGCCTTTCCTATCTGCCAGGAGGTTTCCGCCTCCGAGGGCTTTCATTGCATAGAGCCCTTTCCCCTTGAGAGACGCTTCTTTAATGGCGCTTGCCATTTCTTCCTTGGTGCCATGCAGAATGCCCAGGCCTTCTTTGTTGATTATCGGAAAAATTACGTCTATTTCACTTACGTCTTTCCCCGCGCGAACCGCCTCGACAGAATGAGTGGATATACCCACTGCCCGGATCAACCCTTTTGATTTGCTGTCCACCAGGCATTCAAGTGCGCCTTCTCTGTCCTTAAACACTTTTGCATCTACCCTGGCTGCGTGAAGGTGAAAAATATCGATTACCCCCCTGTCAAGGGCCATTCTTGCTTCTTCCACAGCTGCTTCCATTTCCTTGTATGTTGAAGCGGCTGACTTGGTGGCAATCACAACATCATCCCTGGTTCCTTTCAGGCCGTCCAAAGCTTTTCTGATGTGAGGGTAAGTGTTGTAGCTTTGAGCGGTATCCAGAAAGTTGATCCCGTTTAGAATACCTTCGCGGATCAGTTCTCCGCCCTCCTCAGGAGAGAGCCCGAATTGGTTAGGGCCCATGGGCAGCACACCGAAACAAAGCTGACTCACGCTGATTCCTGTGTCTCCGAGTATGTTACGCTTCATTTTGATACCTCCGGGTGTAAAGGCTTCATTGACCTCCTCCGTACTATTATAATGGAATTAAGGTGCCGGTGTAGTTTCATCTTAAGGAATGATTTTGTGTGCCTGCTTTCGAGCCCGGTAACAGATGCGTAGTTCATATTGATGCAGATGCCTTCTTCGCTTCCGTGGAGCAAAGAGACAACCCGGAACTTAAAGGGAAACCCGTAATCATAGGGCACGATCCACAAAGCAGAGGTGTCGTATCTACTTGTTCATACGAAGCCAGGGCGTACGGGGTACGCTCGGCAATGCCCGTTTTTCAGGCATACCGGCTATGCCCAAACGGCATTTTCGTAAAACCTCGCATGAAAAGATATCAAGAAGTTTCCGGTGCCATGTTCGATATCTTTGAAAAATACTCGCCTGTAATTGAGAAACTATCCATTGACGAAGCATTCATAGACTCAACGGGAGAAAACGGAGTGGCCATGGCATCCTCCATACGCAGGCACGTGAAGCAAGAACTTGGGATAACCGTTTCAGCAGGTGTGTCATACTGCAAGTACCTCGCCAAACTCGCATCAGATTCGTGCAAGCCAGACGGGCTTAAGCGCATTGCCAAAGGCGAAGCTCAGGGCTTTCTTGACAGGCTTCCTGTATCCTGCTTGCCCGGAATCGGCCCGAAAACCCAATCCAGGTTGGACTCCCTGGGAATATCCACGGTAGGCGCCCTCAGGCAAATGCCTGAAAACTGGTTCGCCAGGGTTTTCGGAAAAACTGCACGGCGCTTTCAGAACATGTGCAACGGCATTGACAATGATCCTGTGATCCCCTGGAGAGAGGTAAAATCCATAAGCGAGGAGACTACCTTTGACAAGGACATTGCAGATACGGATTCCCTGAGAGGCCACCTGGCCGCACTGGCTCAAAATGTAGCCTTCAGGCTGCGGAAAGCGCAGCTAAAGTGCAGAACTGTAGGAGTCAAAATCCGTTTCAGCGACTTTTCCACAATAACAAGGGAACACACAATGCCTGAGCCTGTATCTTCTGATGCGGAAATATTCAGCCAGGCCAAGACTCTCCTCGAGGCAGCCGTGCCGGAAAAACCCGTCAGGTTGCTCGGAGTCATTGCAAAAGGGCTGGTGCCAAAAAACACCCGGCAGGCCTCGCTTTTTGAACCGCCTGATGTCCCGTGGGACAATATCTCGCAGTCGATGGATCTGCTGCGCAGCAAATACGGCAGGCCTGTTGTTTTCCTTGGAGCCTCTTTGGGCTCACAGGCCGGCGGCAAGACAGAGTAAGCCCCCGGCACAGGCCAAGAGCTTACCGCATTGCACAGAATTCACCAATGCTATCTTTCGACTATCACGGCTATTCCCATACCACCGCCAATACACATGGTGGCCAGGCCCTTTTTTGCATCCCGCCGCTTCATTTCATGCAGCAGGGTAACAAGCATTCTGGTGCCGCTGGCTCCGATGGGGTGCCCCAGAGCAATTGCGCCGCCATTGACATTCACTATGGAAGTGTCTAGTTTCAGTTCTTCTATGCCTGCAAGAGTCGTAGAAGCAAAAGCCTCATTCAACTCGATCAGATCGATATTTTCAATGCTCAACCCTGCCTTCTTGAGAGCCTTCAAGGTTGCAGGGACCGGCCCCGTGCCCATTATTTCCGGCCCGACGCCTGCCGACGCGTACGCTCGAATGGCGGCAATGGGCTCAATTCCCAGCTTTTCGGCTTTTTCAGCCGCCATAACCACCACGGCTGCAGCGCCATCATTGATACCCGAGGCATTTCCGGCAGTTACTGTGCCGTCCTTCTTAAAAGCCGGACGCAGCCTTGCCAGTTTTTCCGGGGTCGTGCCAAACCGAGGGTGCTCATCCTGGTCAAAAACTACCGGTTCGCCTCTTCTCTGGGGAACTTCAAAAGGCACTATCTCATCCTTAAAACGCCCTGACCTAATGGCTTCTTCGGCCCTGTTTTGGCTCCGCGCCCCGTAAGCGTCTTGCTCCTCACGGGTTATTTTCCATTTGACGGCCACGTTTTCCGCTGTAACGCCCATATGCGTATCCCCAAATATGCACCAAAGTCCATCAAAGACCATTGAATCGACGATTTCGCCGTGGCCCATCCTGTACCCGGACCTTGCCTTGGGAAGTACATACGGCGCCATATTCATGTTCTCGGTTCCGCCTGCCACAATCACGTCAGCGTCTCCCGCTGAGATAGCCTGGGCAGCCATTACAACGGATCTCAATCCTGACCCACACACCTTATTTACAGACGTGCACGGCACCTCAACAGGTATGCCTGCATGCAGGGCTGCCTGTCTGGCGATATTCTGCCCTTGTCCTGCCCCCAGTACATTGCCCATGATTACTTCATCTACCAACGAAACATCAATTCCGGCGCGCCTTACAGATTCTTTGATTACAGTTGTCCCTAACCGGCTTGCGGAAATATTTGACAGCGAGCCCCCAAAAGCTCCTATAGCAGTTCTCACTGCGCCTACAACAACTGCTTGCCTCAACGCCATCCTCCCCCTTTAGCTTGCCTGGCGCCCAATTATTAATCTCATAGGATCTACTTCTTCCCTGAGTATCCTTAACTCCTCCTCAGTAGGCGCCAAAGATATCTTAAGATCCTCATCCCACATCACTTCGAAGCCGGTATTCTTGATGATGTCTTCTTTTGTAATTCCAGGGTGGATTGATTCAACCTTCATGTACTTTGTCTCCCTGTCAAACCCCATGACACAAAGGTTGGTGATTACCTTGTAGGGGCCGGTATCAGGCGGAAGCCCAGCGTCTTTTCTTGCCCCGGGGCCTGTCAAATACCCGGGGGTCGTAATGAAATCGGCCTTCTCAACGAAGCGCCTGGCGTCATGAGGTGAAATCATCAATGTACGCCAGCACAAAGAAGCCAGATCATTAGCTCCTCCCGATCGCGTACATTGATGATTTCACCTCATGACGCCAGGCGCTTCGTTGAGAAGGCCGATTTCATTACGACCCCCGGGTATTTGACA
>DUTL01000284.1 GCA_012842105.1 Candidatus Fermentithermobacillaceae bacterium
CAAAGTCAGGGATCAAATCTACCGGCGAACCAAGGTACACAAATGCGACAGCCAGGTTAACTTTTGCCTTTGCCGGCACTCTTCCGTCCCTGAGCAGGCGCAGAATCAAAACCACCAAATCCGGTAAGAGAAACAGGAGATCGCTTGCCCTTTGATATTTGGCAGGAATCTTTGATTCAAGCACCTCAGTTACTTTGTTGCGATACCTGTCATATATCCTTCTTTCCTTGGTATTGCCTTCTGAGTTGCGTGTTTCCTCAAACTGCCTTGAGGGCCTTTCATTAACTGCAGGCTTAGCTACAGGCTCCTCACATACGGAACCGGGACTCTCCCTCACAGTTCACACCTCACAAATTTGACATACTCCCATGGTTAAAGCCACGGGATTCTATGTTCAAACAGAAACTGCCTTTGCACCAGCAGATCTGACGCTTCATGGCCCAATGGAAGATGTCCGCTCCATTAGCAAAGTAGAATAACAAAGGGCTAAACTGCCGCAACAGCTCTCGCATCGCACACAAAACCTAAGTGTTCTTAACCATTCCTATTGTATTGCATGTACGTCCCAATTCCTACCTCAATCCATAAAAGCAATTCCGCCCCTCATCCTTGCGCTTATCCCAAGGTAAGGGGCGGCCGGCACTCTGGTAACGCAGGCGTTTAGTTCATACGGGCTTGGCTATCTATCCAACACCCAAAACACTCTATAAGCGTCAAATTTTCGGTAGGGTTGCAAATAGCAGCCAAAACCCAGAGGCGAAAAACGGTTCTTTGGAAAACTCACTTCTTCTCAGCCTTTGAAAGAGCCTCCTTTATTCCTTGAATGTACCCTTCGCTGGTTGCAGTTGCGCCCGACACAGAATCTACTTCAGCCTTCTGGGCTTTTACTACATCAGCAGAAATCTTCTCTATAGCCGCACCCCCGATATCCGGCGATTCTGCATGCTCAACGGCTTCAACTTTAGAAATTTTGCCTTTGGATATGGTTACTTCTGCCTTGATTGGGCCCCCATATCCTGTACCAGTGCCCGAAAATGTGCCGTCATTCCACTTTGAAGCTCTGCAACCTGAGCAAAACACAAGCAATAGCCCCACCAACAGAACAGCTGACATTGTCCTCTTCACTCGTAATACCTCCCAACTTTGCGACAGTATTTGCATGAAACACACGAATGATGTTGCACTAAGCAAGAAGGCCGGGACAGCCATGAAGTTCTCATGAAACTTGCTGCATGGAACCTACTCCATGGAACTGCAGAGAACCTGCTACGATCAGTTTTTCCAGTACGGATTAACTCATACTGGCCTATTTATGGTGATATTTCCAATGATCCCAAAAGTTTTGGTTAAATACTTCCGTATGATTTTTACATGGCTTTAAGTTCTCGAACACAATGGGCTCGCTCGTCCGCGGAGCCACTCCGGCGGATTTCAGGGTTCCGCGGAAGCAGACTGGCCTGGCTGGAAAACCAGTCCCGGTTACAGGAAATATCACCGTCAGGTGACAAGTAGTAAGGGTAAACTTGCCTCTAATGGGTTTTTCACGTAAGAATAAGATAGGGCCAAAGCCTGCAGAGAGGGTTACATGAGGGTTACATGTACTGACTCATCAGATTCATCTGATCCTGCAGAGTCTGCTCGGTCAGACGAATCTTCAGACGCATCTGATAAATGTGATAAATCTATTGAATGTAAGAGTCTTATGAATTTTGCTGAGCCTGATGCACCGGGCGCTGCACAGCAACGACTAGTAACAAAGTGGGAGGAGAGAATCGCAGTGACATCTGCTGTTAAAGATCTGGCGCAAACACTCAAGCATGCAAAATACACCGTAGTGCTAACAGGGGCCGGAGTTTCAACTGAAAGCGGAATCCCTGACTTCAGGAGTTCAAGGGGATTATGGAGGAATATGGACGCCGTAAGGCTTCTCAGCCTTGAAACGCTCTATTACCAACCGGAAGTGTTTTACACTAAAGGCCTGGAGCTTCTCGGCACCATGCGGGGCAAGAAGCCAAATGCAGCTCATAAGACCCTTGCATGGCTCGAACAAAGAACGCTGGTAGACACGGTCATCACCCAAAACATAGATGGGCTTCACAACGAGTCCGGCTCAAACAGAGTATTGGAGATCCACGGCAACCTGCGGACTTCGAGCTGTCGTGATTGCCGAAGAGAAACTCCTTTTGAATTCCTGGCAGACGCAGTCAAAGAAGGAATAGTTCCGCCAAAATGCAGGTGCGGCGGTATTGTAAGGCCTAACGTCGTGTTTTTTGGTGATCCTATGCCGCCTTGTTTTGATGAAGCTGTACAAGTAGCACAGAAAGCCGACTTTATGCTGGTTGTAGGCTCCAGCCTGCAGGTAGCTCCGGTAGCCCACCTTCCGTCCCTGGCCAAACAACTAGCTATCATTAACCTGGAGCCTACACCATACGATAGCGAAGCCTCAATCGTGATCCACGACAGAGCAGGAACAGTCCTTACAAGACTGTTAGAGTATATCAAGGCGCAAGACAATACCGGAATCAGCATGGGCTAAGGTGCACACAGGCATCTTAGCCTGCTAGATACGCTTAGTCACCATTAGATAATAGTAGATATCGATGAAGGCACTTGTGAGTATGCCGGCCTCTTAGACTATCAAAAACCATTAGATACTACTACATGCCGTCTACAGAATGACTTGCCCAATTGAAGACAGTTCTCCGTTTTTCCGGGTTAACACGTGTGTACCACAAGACAGGCACGGGTCAAACGACCGGATGACCCTGCCTAACACTGTAAGAACATTGACGCGTCTGCTTACTCTGGTGCCCACAAGGGCGTTCTCTGCAGGGCCCATCTGGCCCTTACCGTCTTTTGGCGAGAAGTTCCACGTAGTCGGGGTGATTATGTTATACGAAATAACCTCTTCATTTTCCATATCAACGCTGTGCAGCAAAGCTCCGCGCATGGCATCGGTCACGGCGGTAGCCTTGTTTTTCACCGGCTCGGGCTTCTGGACGATTGGGGCCGGCCCGGTGCCAAGCATGGAAAGCCACTCTTTGACCAGATCTGCAATAAGCGAGGTTTCCAGGGTACGGGCATATATTCTGTCCATGGTGGACATACCGCCTTTATAAAAGCCATTCATAGACATCCTGGCCAGCGGCCCTGTTTCAAAGGGTTTCCCTGAATACCTAACCGCTTTGACCCACGAATACCCGCCGGGCTTTTGAGGATCCGGGATTAACCTGGTCTGCTCATCTGTCATCCCGGCCTCCCCACCAACGGCTTGAGAACTCTGGTAATCGCGATAAGGATAACCCAAATCCTCGTCGTCGAATTGCTCTCCCGGTACCCGAAACCAGGACCTGGTGACCGTCTCATCGATCTCGCTTGTGTCCACCAGGCTAGATCGGCCTTGGTCCAGCACACCTCCTTTCCACAGAAAGGCTTCGTTTTCGGGCCAAACCTGAATAGCCCGAAACTTATGAGGCGGGCAGGAGTTACGCCTATGGAAAAGTAATCCCTGTACACGCGCGCCAGAAGATCTGTATCAGGCACCATGCGATCTCTGACAAAACACCTGATGTTATCGATGAGGGCCATAGCCTGATTTATCTTGTCTGCAGTAGGGGCCACGGCCACTCCGCCTTCAACGAAACTATGCTGGTGAGGGGCTTTCCCTCCAAACAGAGTCAGTATCTGGTGGCTCTCCTGAGCAGCTTTGATAGCTTCAAAGTAATGGCCTACAAGCGTTTCATTATCTCTCGGGTTCAGGCGCAAATCACTCAAATCCTGCCCCTGAAACAGAGGGCGATCTGGCATTCTTACGAAATCGGGCATGCTGAACAGGTAGAAGTGACGTATATGATTCTGCAGGAAATCAGACGCGTACATTATGTTTCTAAGAAGCTGGCCATTTTCGCTGATTTCATTGTCATAAAGATCATCCAGCAAATACGAAGCGCATGCACCGTGGGCCATTGAGCAGATGCCACAGACTCTTTGTGTCATGTAAATTGCGTCCCTGATATGCCGGCCTTGCATTATCCACTCGAACCCTCTGAACAGCGTGCCTTTAACGTTGGCTTCCGCAACCACATCTTCTTCCATGGTTACTTCCACTGAGAGCAGCCCGCTTAGCCGCGTAACCGGGCTGAACATCACAAATTTTCGGCTCATAGGTTAGTCCTCCTTTGGCTTTTCTGGGGCATCGGCACAAAAAACGGGCTTGAACCATCAGGAAAATCCGGATTCGTACAGCCTATGCAGGGCGTATTTGCCTTCACGGGCCAGCTCACGTGGTTAACCCACAGACGGTACGGGCAATCGGACCCTGTCTTCGGCCCTACACACCCCTGGGAAAACATGCATTCTATGTCGCCCAACTTCTCAGCGAATTCGTTTCTGTCAAAATATGAACGCCGCTGGCAGTGCCGGTGCACTGTGAATTCGTAGAACATGGCAGGGCGGCCTACTTCATCCAACCGGGGCACCCCAAATAGCTGCAGGTGAGCTAGGGTGCCCACAAACCAATCAGGGTTTACGGGGCAGCCGCTTACCTTGATGACATCTCTTCTCACAATGTCGCTTACCGGCACGTTGCTGGCAACGTTAGGTTTTGCAGCTGAAGGACCACCGAAACTTGCACACGTACCTACAGCCACAACATACTTTGCGAGAGCGCCGAGCAGTGACACAACTTTCAAGGCGGTGAGAGGTTCATGCCCTGCATATGCAATAATGCTGTATAACCCATTGTCTCTTACAGGTATTGCGCCCTCTACCACGAGCACAAACTCGCCTGCGTACCCCTTGGCAGCGTTCTGCAGGGCCTCCAGTGCATCCAAACCTTGAGCTGCCATGAAAGTATTGCTGTACAGGAGGTCAATCATATCCTGGAAAACCCCGTCGAGATACGGATATGTAGTATTCATAAAGGAAATGTTGTTGTCTCCGCTATCATTGGTTTCAATCCAGATTACAGGGAGTTTTTCTTTGTGGGCACCCAAGCCCTGTGAATTCTCCGCACGCTTCAACTCTAATACGTCGAAGATTGCTCTTGACAATTGGTTACCCGGGCTGTGTTTAAGTTCAGTGCAGAGCCTTTCAAAGTCACCTTGAAGCAACTGCTTCCCCACCTCCCACACTGTAAAGCCTTTTTGTACTTGGGCCTGCCTGGCAGAACCTTCGGGGGCTCCCCGGAAACTGAGGCGACGTGTGCAGGCCACAGGTTCCTGGCTTCATACAGCCACCCGTTCCTTGATTCATTACATGAACCTTCTAAGCATTGTATGAATAGACAGCATGGAATGAGCCGTAAAGGTTTCAATTAAGCCATGCTATCAATCTAGCAAGCCTCGCGGCAAAGATTAAGTCGAAATTGCGGTCGCACGCCTTCTGCCGGGAGGAGGGGAAATACAATGGGGATATAAGGCATACAGTTTTGATTGCAGGTATAGGTAACCGGCTTATGGGCGATGACGGCCTTGGTGAATACGTGGTTTCCAGGCTGAAGTTTAGACCCTGGCCCGGCAATGTACGACTGGTCAATATGGCATGCTCTCCCCTGAATTTCTTGAATGAAATCCAACAAGCAGATACCCTGATCGTTGTGGATGCGATTCGAGCAGGCACACAACCAGGGACAATCCACAGAATAACTCAGCCTGGCCCACTGAAGACCGGATCTGCCTCTGACAATGGGTTTGCTCGAAATTCACATGGCTTCTCCATCCTGGATACAGTTGAATTGGCCAGGATACAAACAGGAAGGCCCTACCAGGTAATTATCTATGGTATTGAACCTTCAGACTGCAAGCCCGGGATAGGGCTGTCACCACCCGTAACAAATGCTTCCCATGCTTTGGAGCAACTGGTTTACCGGGACTGCTTGAGCAATTGGCAGTTTGCCTGATAGACCCCGGATACAATGCCCCGCTCGCACAGCTGTAGAACTGAACACAACACAGTTTTGACACTCAGGCAATCAAAAATTACATAGCGACGGTTTGGAACACGATGCCTCCACTGGACATCACTACATTGCTCTCGCCGGCCCACCAGGCCTGATGCCAGTGCAGAAAGTCATCTTTAACTGACAGAATAGTTTGCGTACTGTTGTTTACATAACAATCGTTTGCCTGTTCAATCAATTATTTCCCAGCAAAGAAACCTTGAGTTATACCCGAAATTGCCAGGTTTCTAT
This sequence comes from Candidatus Fermentithermobacillaceae bacterium, assembly GCA_012842105.1. Taxonomy (GTDB): domain Bacteria; phylum Bacillota; class Sulfobacillia; order Fermentithermobacillales; family Fermentithermobacillaceae; genus DTU015. The sequence continues at coordinate 6,191 of DUTL01000284.1, forward strand.
ACCAATGGATCGCCAAAGCAAAATTATGGTATGTTCTGGGAAGTTTGCCATATGCCGCCAAAGGAAAACGTCGTTATTCGTAGAATTATGTTGCTGACCAAAGAATCGGCCGAGTACTCAGCCGGCATCCACCTCTAGAGGCACCACTATCTGCATCTGTGGTTGCCTTCTTTTTTGAGGCTTGGATTTGCTAATAGGCACCTTCTCAGCAGCAAACGAAGCAATTAGCGAAGCGAAGTTTGCTTCCGGAGAACTTGGCTAAGGTTTTCTGAAACTACAAAACGGAGGTGCTTTGAATGAAGAGGAATCTTCACCTCATGGTTTGTTTGGCCATTCTGGTCAGCCTCGGGTTAGGGGGCTTCGCCGCCCTGGGTGAAAAGGACATAGCCATGTACCAGGCTGACGGGCCTGTACTGCCCCTGCCCCTTCCGCCCGTGGAAGACGACCCGCCCAATGCCAACGGGTTGCCAGGGTACCGGCTGGTCGCTGACGGGCCTGTACTGCCCCTGCCCCTTCCGCCTGTGGAAGACGACCCGCCCAATGCCAACGGGTTGCCGCCGG
>DUTL01000285.1 GCA_012842105.1 Candidatus Fermentithermobacillaceae bacterium
GTCGACGAAGAATACCGGGCAACCTGGGATGGTTTTGGTACAGGAGCTACTTCTGCAGGCATGGCTGCTGGCGGTGTCATCGGCGGCGTGATGTACAAGATGAGCAGCACCTGGGCATGGGTAACAGTCATCACCCTATTTGCCCTGCAAGTAATCTGCTTTTACCTAGTCCTCGAACGCGACAGAAGACCTGAAACGCCGGGACGGTCCTAATGTTTCACAAATTGGGCGCGAGGGTGGCCTGGAACGCAGGCATGTCAACAACCCTCTCATCCAGCGCATAGCAATGCTCCACAGTATCTACCCCGTTCTTAATGGCCATCTCTACGCCCTCGGCGCCTCCTGTGTGTGCTGCAACGTGCTTGCCTGCAAAATGGGCCACTTCAGTAGCAGCGCGCACTTCGTCAGGCGTCATCTGGGTGCTTCCGAAACCTTCATGGGCTCCCATTATTCCACCTGTCATCATGATCTTGATGAAGTCAGCCCCGCGCTTGAGCTGCTGCCTGACTGCACGGCGGGCTTCATGATGGCCGTCACACTCTATACCTGAACTATCGTGGGCATGTCCGCCTGTGGTAGTAACAGGTTCACCTGAGATGAACAACCGCGGCCCCGGGAACTCGCCGTTGGCGATCATGTCCCTTAGGGCAAAATCCACGCCTGATTCATCACCCAAAACCCTGCAGGAAGTAACTCCCCCGGCAAGGAATTGCATAGCCCGACGTGCCCCCCGGAGGGTAATGTCAGGGATGCGTGCAAAGTCTTGCCGTGTATTGATGAAGAAGGTAAGGTGCATGTGACTGTCCCACAAGCCGGGTATTACTGTTGTTCCGCCTAGCTTAACCACTTGATCCTGCGGCCCAGCCATTACCTCATTGCCGAACACGTTTCCAGAAACGATTCTGCCAACTTTAGAGCCCTGAATCTCGATTGCCATATTTTCTTTTGGACGACTTCCGGTACCATCAATCAGTCTGCAGTTAACCAGCCAGGTACTCATTTTGAATGTCCTCCCCTTCAACAGAATCTGGATCATGCTTGAACTTCCCGTTTCGTTTACCATATAATCTCAGACATGCCGGTGCTGTAATCAGAACCGATTCCGCAGACCCTGTAGAAACGAGACTCATCGCCGGTGCTTGCTTCTCCGGAACCAGATGGTGTAATCCTGGCCCAGCCTAACAACTCCATACGTGTAAAAGACCTTCCAGGGCTGACATTTCGGCTTAGTTGCTCCGGGCCGCCAGGGCCAACTCTCCAGAAAGAATAGCCATGGTCCTGTTTGACAAACCCTGCCATTGTGCCTCCGCAGTTTGCCACGCCAAAAGGCACTATCCACTCGCCATCACACATCTTGGAAAGAGGAGCGTGTTCACCTGCGCACCACACAGAACCATAGTGGAACTCGTTTACCGCAGTAACGTTTAGGATACAGCAGTCTTTGGTCCCTCCCACAGGATATATGTGCCGTAATGCACCCTGAGATTCACTTATAAGCTCAGTTAGCACGTTGAAACTTGCCGCCTGTCCCACAGTTCCATTATTGACATCCAGGAAATATAGGCCGTCATACTTCATTCTCGGGCCGCTGGCCCCTACCTGCCCTGCTTCGCCTGTCATGAAGTAGACCTTCTCTGAATCAACTGACCAGGTAGCCGAGAAGATTAGCTTACCTTCTACTTCCGCGGTCCAGGTCTTGCCGCTCCTTACGTTTCTGACGGTCAAGCTCCTGGCAACATCGGCTGGACCGTCTGTTCCCGGAAAAATATCGTAATCGTATATCCATGAGCCAAGCGCCGAGAAAGCACCATTCCGGGAAGCCGTGCAGGCTGAAATCCAATCGCCATCAGGCGACCACTTAGGATAAAAACTGAACGTGTCTCCCACAGGCAATATTACACTCTCATCACCGGTTTTCAAATCAAGCAGGTAGATTCCAGGCTCATGGAAGCTGTCAGCATCGTGGTTATCTTCATAGCTGCCGTATGCAAGAAACTCCCCTGAAGGGGAAAACGATGGGTTCACAAGCGGGCTGTCATCCGGCGGAAGCTGCTGTTTCAAGGCCTCCAGCGTCTGACTTTCCACATCATACTCCCAGATAACCTTTGAAGCATGGAAATATGCTTTGTCTGATCCATTTCTAAACCATGCCGAGTGCAAAATGCCGTTTTCAAGCGGGATAAACCTCAATTCCATAAAAACAATGACTCCAATATTGATGGAAACCACTACCATCTTATAGACGTCTGAATTTTTCGTAGGTTCCATTGAACTGCACCATCTGAAAATCCAAGAAACCGCAGTTTCTATCAAGTGGCAATTCAGGAGCCCTGGTGGATTTCCGGCTGCGA
>DUTL01000286.1 GCA_012842105.1 Candidatus Fermentithermobacillaceae bacterium
ATGGCAACCAGGTGGCTGCCTCCACAATAGACTCCTGAGAGAAATACAGGGTTCTTGAACAACTTAAGCTGAATCACAGGTTCGTGGCAATTAGCCTCAATTCTTTTTAATAGGGGCAAGCATACTGCAGAAGTGGTTAGCATTATCATGACCGGAAGCGAACCCCACCCCAGTTGTGATCCGGTCTGAAGCCCCACAATGAACGAAATAATCATCATTGCAAGGATAATGGTGCCTGAGTAGTCAAAGTGAAACGAGGAAGGCTTGCGGGCATCTGATTGGACCAACAGGAGAATTGCTATTCCCGAAAGAATCGCAAAGGGAACATTTGCAAAGAAGACGTAATTCCATCCCAGGTATTGAACAATGATTCCCCCAATGCTAGGCCCCAGAACAGAACCCATTGATACCGACATTCCCCATATTCCCATTACTTTGCCGCGGTGTTCAGGAGCGAAAAGTTCCGTTGCTGTTACAACTGCATTAGGGAAAATCCCTGCAGAACCAATTGCCTGTACGATCCTGAATGCAACCAAAGAGCGGAAATCCCAGGAGAAACCGCTCAAAAGCGATCCTATTCCGAATACGGTAAGCCCTGCTATAAGGCACCTATGCCGCCCGAATTTGTCGCCTATCTGCCCGAACACCGGGAGCAGTATTGCATAGATAATCTGATAACTGTTGAAGATCCATGAAAGGTTTGAGTAGTTCAGGCCTAACGCTTCTTGGAGATCCGGTGACGCTACCCTGATCATGCTGGTGTTGAGAACTGTGAGAAAAGAAGAGGCCAATATGGCGGCAAAAGCTATGTATCTTGCTGAGTTTTTCAATAGTTAGCGCTCCTATCCTGGGTTGAATGTTTGTGCATTCATAGCTTTTTTATTTGCTTGTCCGCTACGTTGTTTTGTGCAATCTCCTTTGATACAGAGCTTTCTAACTTGCTACTGACTGTGATCGACAAAGGTGTTTGCAGTACTTGCTGTCGGGTTTGTCTTGCTCATAGTTCTGCCACTTTTAGTAGCACCTACACGTTTATTAGTAGCACCTACACGTTCAATGGTTTGTTGTCGGGCTTGTGTTGCTCATGCCGATAGATGCAAACAAGATCCATTGCCACAATCTCGCTTGTTGCCAGGCCTATGTTGCTCATACCGTGCCATACTGTGACATTCTATCTCATATCATTTTCTACTTAGGGATTTGGTTAGTCAAGCTACACGGGTTGCCGGTGTTACAGGACACTGATATTGCCACTCTGGGGGGTGCGGACTGAGAAAATGTCAAGCACGCAATCCAGCCAGAGTGGCTCTGCAGACGAGCCAGTAGTCCTCAGGAAGCCCGCAACCCAGGCGGAGTGGCTCTGCAACAGATCCGCCCGGCCATGTTTGTGGCTCTGAAACCATTGAGCATGAACTCAGTAGCGCAAAAAAGGGTTTTTATGCCTGCCTAAAGAAGATTCACAACGGAAAAATTATTGGAAATCCCGTAAAACTCAGGGTTTCCCAAAGCAAGGAAGTGATATTGTGGAGGTTATGGAAGCCATTCGAACCAGACGGTCCATAAGGGGATACAAGAGCGACCCTATTCCTGAAGATTCTCTTACTGCTGTTCTTGAAGCGGCCAGAGTCGCTCCTTCAGCCGCAAACCGCCAGGAGTACAAATTTATCGTAGTCAAAGATGAGTCTTTGAGAAAAGCCTTGGTGCCAATATGCCATAACCAGGCTTTCGTGGGGGAGGCGCCGGTGGTAATCGTAGGCTGCGCAACCAATCCCAAGCGAAGGTATTCCTTCGTAGATGTGGCTATAGCCATGGATCACATGACACTGGCTGCCCGTGCCCATGGGCTGGGAACTTGCTGGATCGGGGCCTTCTCCGAAGATAAGGTCAAGCAACTGCTGGATATTCCGGAACATGTGAGCGTCGTATGCCTCTTGCCGGTAGGCATACCTGCCAAAGAAGGCATCATGAGAAGCAGAAAGGCCCATGAAGAACTATATCCTGAAAACAGGTGGCAAGACTAACCAAACATGCTGCTTTTGACGCTGTGGCGTTGACGAAATTTCATCACGGCTCTGGTGCGCGGCTCTATCATACTAGCCCGTGCACTGGAGCGTACACCTCATTGCACATGCGCCATAAAAGCGTATTCGGGGACGTCCGGGGTACCTTTCCAGTGTGAAGCAGTTGGTGAACCTGGCTGAACTTCGACGCCGGAAGAGTGCTCGGCCAGGTTTAGCCTGTAACCTGACGTTTATCTTGGCAACTAACTTACCGCCTGGTATGGTGAAATTACAATCCAAAAGGAGGGTCGCTACCGACACCATGCGAAATCGCTAGCCGCTACAGGCAACAGCCTGATGAAACATGACTGGAGACTCAGATGCCTGCGTACCCAGGGGTCAAATCATTTATGCAGGCGTATATGCATGTTCTAGGCTTTGCAGTATTGAGAATCGCAACTGCGCGTAAAGAAACGACTAGTATGGTTCGGGAGTGATCTGCATGACCTTATTTCGCCTTCGCAACATATGTTTTTCCTATCAAGGCACCCCGGTCCTAGAGAACATAGAGGCTTGTGTTTCCCAAGGTTCCCGTGTAGGGATTATCGGGCCTAACGGATGCGGTAAATCGACTCTTCTTAAGATAATCACAGGTGAAATCAGCCCCGGTGAAGGCCACATTGAATGGGCGAAGATGCCCAGGTTGGGATATGTGCCTCAAGTTTTTCCGCAGGTACCGGCCGGAATGGTGCCTGGAATCGTGCCCGGAAATGGGCTCGGGAGGCTGCCACTTTCGGCCACTGCAACC